>NZ_JAHHPO010001122.1 GCF_024606365.1 Endozoicomonas sp. ONNA2 | reverse complement strand
TAGCGCCCGGGAAATTCGCCAGCGTTATCTTGCCTGCCAGCAACAAAGTCATTGCCAACGCTGCATTGTCCGTAGTTCCGGGGTGGATGAAGATCGCTTCGGTGATGCCCAGGCGGGCAGATACCAGTCCATTGTCCACCATGATGGCGACATCCTGGCAACGTGTCTGCAAGTCCTGGCATCGGCCTACCACCCGGATGCCTGTCCGCAGGGCAAGGTCAGTGCCATGGCTCTGATTATCCAGCAGTACATTCAGTGCCAGGCCGGTGGTGTGCTGAGCAGCCACTTATCACTGAGCGATGACAGGATTGAGGTGGAATATGTGCGCAGTCAACCCGACGAAGCTGTATCGGGCACGTCTGCCAGTCCGGTTCTGCGCTGCACAATCCGGCGTGACACAACTGAGGATGTATCAGCTGACAAAAAATATCATTTCCTCAGGGATTCCAGCGATCAGAACACAGCAATGGGGATTGACGATGCCCTGCTTAGTGCTGACGTCCTGCAATGTTTGCAAGAGTATACCGTGGAGCTGGAGAATCGCTTCTGCTGCCCGGTGGATATTGAATTTGGCATAAGAAGCATAAATAGCCAACAACAGCCAATCTTGCTGCAGGTTCGGCCCGTGACCTGCCTGCCGGGCAGCAATCACTACACCGACAATGCCCCGGAATCCTCCCTGGTGATTGGGACTATTGTCAGCGAAGGTTGTTGCAGCGGTGTTGCTGTTCGCGCCTGCGCCACAACACCATGCCCGGCAGAGGCGCTGTCGCCCGGTGCTATTCTGTTTGCCGATTATGCCGGCGACTGGATGCTGGCCCCGGATATTCTGCAACGACTGGGCGGTTTGGTTTTTCGACTGGGCACCATCAATGGCCATGTTGCCATTGCCCTGCGCCAGGCGGGCAAACCCTGCCTGTTGGCGGGTGAACAGTTCAGCACGGCAGTGGACGCTGCCAGTGGTCAACAGGTCACGGTGCTGGTGGGCAGTTTTGCCGGCGAGCCCGGAGCCTACCTGCTCAAAGGTGATCACTCTGCCCACTGGCAAGCCGTCAGTAACACGTTGAATCAGGACAGCATTGATTCCTGCGCGTTGGCGCACACCACCAGGCCCGCTGAGCCTCTCGACTGCACTGGCGTCGACCAGGCGTTAAGCTGGCTGAACAGCCAAAACGATAAGCTTCTGGGTTATTTTCACCCGGACCGTTTACTGAACCGCTGCCTTGCTCCCGGGCGCAGTACATCAATCAGCATGTCTGCCAACAGAGCCAGACTGTTATCACTGCTGGACAGTGAAATTATCGCCCTGATGCACGATCTGGAGCTGTTTTTCGGCGGTTATCAGCACTTTCTGGCACTGGCACAGGACACCGGCATTGATACCGGCATTGATACCGACTTCGATATTGACTCCGATATTTACCCTGATCCCAAAACAGCCCTGACTCTGCTTAAGCGTGAACTATCAACCCTTGGCGAGCAGTGTCTACGCCTGCAGACATCAGTCCGCAAACTGCGCGAAAAGATCGTCCCCCCCCCTGGCAACGGACCGGGAGCTGCCCGAACAACCGCTCAATTTCAGGCAATGGCGGCAGGACTGCCAAAGCCTGCAGGATATTCTGCAAAAACTGACCCAACCGCATAAAGCCCACATGATTGGTTCTGTCCATGATCTGATTTTATGGTTGCATAAACGATTTGTTGACGCCCTTGCCCCGGTGGCGGCGGCATCTGGCCAGGGGCAGATTACCGTCATGGCTAAATATAAAACGCTGGTCAGCATTCTCCCTTCGGGCATGGCGGGACTGTTAGACACCGCCTGCCTTGGGG
>NZ_JAHHPO010001121.1 GCF_024606365.1 Endozoicomonas sp. ONNA2 | reverse complement strand
TAGTAACTGTCCACTTAGCCAGAAATATACGATTCCATTTGGCCAACTACTTATGTCAGGCAAGTTCGCCATTATCAACAATCACCATCTCGCCGGGCTGAACAGGATGCCAGGTCTCATCAATGGTTAATGGGTCCGTGGCTACTACAGTAACAATGTCGTTTTCTGTGGTTTCCCTGGCAAAATCCACTGTGATGTCGGCATCTTTGAGACTGGCCTGATCAAAAGGCGCTCGACGAGTGATCCAATGCAACTGCGTAGAGCAGTAACAATAGAGATAACGGGAGTCTGTCAGCAACATATTAAATACGCCCAGTTCACGCAGTTGGTCCGAGAGCTGGCGGATAAAGCGTTGCAGCGTACTCACTCTTTTGGGTGGCTTGGAGAATCGCTCACGCACCTGGTCCATGAGCCAGCAAAACGCGTATTCGCTGTCCGTGGTCCCCACTGGGAAATAGTGGCTCAGGGGGAATTTTTTGATGCCCTTTAATTGGCCGTTGTGCGCGAAGGTCCAGTATTTGCCCCAGAGTTCGCGGGTGAATGGGTGGGTGTTTTCCAGTGCTACCCTGCCGGCGTTTGCCTGGCGAATATGACTGACCACAATAGTGCTTTTGATCGGGTGGCGGCAGACCAGGTTAGCAATTTCAGATTCACAGCCCGGGTTTGGGTCACGGAACTCCCGTAACCCCTTGCCTTCATAGAACGCGATTCCCCAGCCATCACTGTGGGGTCCGGTGTTGCCACCCCGCTGCATCAGGCCACGGAAGCTGAATATAATGTCCGTAGGCGTGTTGGCACTCATTCCCAGTAGTTCACACATTGGTTTAGAAATCGCTGTTCAGTGGCAGGTGGGTTCTTTACGTTGACGTTCAGGGTGGCTACTTGTGCTGGTCGGGGGTTTCTGTTGGTCACGAGATTCGGTTTTTCCCTTGCCGACAGGTAATAACAGACCTGCAATCGCTGCAATACTGGCGATAATTGCGACACTCTGACCCGTTCGCCACATGGCTTGGGCTCCCTGGCTCAGGCCATCATAAAGACTAATAAAGAGTGCGGGGCCAGGCGTGCTAAAAAAGCTCAGTTCAGGATTAACGGAACCTGGCAGGAAAAACACGACAGCAAACACCAACATCAGAGGCCGCTTTACCCGGGGATGCCATTTACGAACAATAAACCACAGGCTTAGCAGGCAGCCCATGGCTCCTGTCAGGTAAACGCCCCAGCCCCATAAATACTGCAATTCCGTCATTGACTCTCCAACAATCGCCATTGAACCAATGGCAGTTAATGTTATTTACCGCCTTCCTTTGGTGTTGTCAGGAGGTGGCGCTGCTGACCCTCGCCACTCAAGCGGAGGCTGTGGCGAAACCCGAAAGCGAAACTTTAGTCCTTTAAAATATAAGTACGTAAGACCAAGAAATTATAAAAAGAAAATACAAGAAATATAAAAAGGGGAACTTTTACGTCATTGGATTGACTAAGCGATTGTACTGAAATGAATTCCACATTTCCACAGACGCTGCCCGCTTCCCGAAAAGCCCGAACCTCTTGTGCTTTTGCGGGCAGCGGGCGGTGACATTCCCGGACTGAATAAAATGATGAAGTTATTCAGGGACAATTCCCAACTCAATAAAAGTTGCCGAGTGTCCAGTAATTTTCAGTACGATCGATCAACTTATACTTATGTAACAGGAGCTAAAGTTTTGTATAACATAATATCAAATACCCCTCAGCATAGCGCGATTGCACCTGCTTTTGGAGTCTCTGAATCAGAAAATCCGGACATTGATAAATGCAAGCTCTGCCCTGGCCATCTGGGTAATCAACGCTCTGTTGTAGCGGTTCCCTGTACCCATATCTTTCACAAGACGTGTATTGATCAATATCTGAAAGCCGAAAAAGATAAAGCTTGTCCAAGCTGCAGTCGTAGCATTACCCATTGTTTATCGCCAGAAAAGATGCCGCTCCATGTGGCAGCAGCCAAAGGTCAGGCTGATGCTGTCAGTAACCTGCTTGCCCACGGGGCAAATGTGAATGGCAGCACCAAAGACGGACTAACCCCCCTCCATTGCGCTGCCATCCAAGGTGACGCAGCGACTATAAAGTGTCTTGTCAGCCATGGAGCCAGCGGCCTGACAAGCGGTATGAATCCCCTGTACAGTGCCTTCAGGGCGGTAGATCGTTTTTTCAGCCATGATGTCAGCGTTAATGCCCTGGCAAAAGGTATGACTCCCCTGCACAGTGCCATCAAAGCCGGGCAGGATGAGGCTGTTAAGGCTCTGCTCACTGAGGGTGCTGATACCAAAGTACTCATTGGTGAGGGCAAATCACTGCTCAGCTGGGCAAAAGATGAAGGGAAACTGACGCAATCCCTGGTGAAAATTTTAGCCCATGCAACTTGTGATACTGTGACCCCTTGCAAAGGGATGCGGGCCGATCTGCTTGGTGCATTGACTGAGATCAATGACTGGAAATTATTCGATAAAGTGTGGGCCAATACTCCGGATGCTGATATAGATAAACTTCAATGCCCGGGGTCCAGTCAGCTTGCCTTTTTCCGGTCGGTTGAATGCGGTCAGCCCGATAATATCAAGGCCATGATTGACAGAGGCGCTGATGTTAACGCCCGTAACGGTAATAATGAGACCCCCCTCCATTGCGCTGCCAGCAAAGGTGATGCAGCGACTATAGAGTTTCTTGTATGCCATGGTGCCAAGGTCAACGCCCTGACAAACGGTATGACTCCCCTCCATTTTGCGGCGCAACACGGGCAACTGGATGCCATCGAATGCTTGCTCGAATTTAAGGCTAATATCAATTGCCAAGTGATACTAAGGGAAACGCCCATTGCAAGGCTCGTGGACGAGGCATTTATGGCTATTGGGAAGCCCAGTTCGAGATCCACCTATGGGATAACTCCCCTGTACAGTGCTATCGAAGCCGGGCAGGAGCAGGCTGTTAACGCTCTGCTAACTGCAGGCGCCGACACCGAACAGCTCATTGGTTATAGCAGATCACTGCTCAGCTGGGCAAAATATAAAAAGAAACTGACGAAATCCATGGTTGAAAATTTAGCCCATGCAACTTGTGATACTGTGACTCCTTGCAAGGGGATGCGTGCAGATCTGCTTGGTGCATTGATTGACATCAAAGACTGGACTCTATTCGATAAAGTGTGGGCCAATACTCAGGACGCTGATATAGATAAACTTCAATGTCTGGAGTCCAGTCAGCTTGCCTTTTACCGGTCGGTCGAATGGGGTCAGCCAGATAACATCAAGGCCATGATTGCCAGAGGCGCTGACGTTAACGCCCGTAACGGAAATAATGATGAGACTCCGCTTTACCGTGCAGTCGACAAAGGCCAGCCTGAAAGCATTGCAGTGCTGATTGCCGCAAATGCTGATGTCAATGCCACTACGAGAAACGGGTGGACCGCCCTTCATCTTGCGGCTCGAAGAGGTAAGGCATTTATTGCACAGCAGTTGATTGACGCAAAGGCTAATGTTGATGCCAGCATCTCAAACGGGGGTGAGCAGATATCCCTCCGCGACGCGGTTGAAAAATATAAGAGAAATCGCCTAATCGGGGGGACCCCCCTTCACTTTGCGGTTCAAAGTTGTGAGCCAGAGATTGTTAAACAGCTGATTGCAGCTAATGCTGACGTCAATGCCTGCAACAGTGCAGGACATGCCCCTCTTCAAGTTGCACGAATGCTTTGCAGAGGGACATTTATGTATTCATTACTCACGAATGACAGTTCAGCTTATTTCAAGTTTGAAGATTACGAAAATATCATTCAACTTCTGAGCAATACCCGGGTCGATGAGTATTTGGATCACGCAAATCCAGTTGACTCCACGAGCTGACCACGGTTTTTTAAGCCCGGGCATCCTTGCTCTGAGTGGTTGAATATACTGAATCAACCACGCAAAGTCAGGATGAGCCAATTTCTTTTGCATCAATTGCCCCCATGTTGAAAACAGCCACTGATGATAAAATGAAATTTAATAGCCAAAGACCCAAAGAGGGTTGAAATCTTCACCACTGCCCATATCTCCTGTTTACCAAAATACTCAATGTGATGATTAACCTGGATTGAGGTTCCAATGACAGCCGAAACGAACATAGAGACACTGGGTTTTCAGACTGAGGTGAAGCAGCTTCTCCACCTGATGATCCACTCGCTTTATTCCAATCGTGAAATTTTTTTACGGGAGCTGATTTCCAATGCTTCCGATGCCGTAGACAAACTCCGTTACCAGACACTCCAGGACACCGGGTTGCTGAAAAATGACCCCAATCTTGCCATTCGGGTGGATTTTGACAAGGAAGCCAAAACCGTCACGGTCACTGATAACGGCATTGGCATGGACCGTGAGGATGTGATCGCCCACCTGGGGACCATTGCCAAATCCGGTACGGCGGATTTCCTGAAAACCCTGACCGGTGACCAGAAGAAAGATTCCCAGCTGATCGGTCAGTTTGGTGTCGGTTTCTATTCTGCATTTATTGTGGCTGACAAGGTGACCGTTGAAACCCGCAAGGTAGACACAGAAGAGGCGGTGCGCTGGGTGTCCGATGGCTCCGGCGAGTTTACTGTTGAGGCCATAGAGAAGGACAAGCGGGGCACCACCATTATTCTGCACCTGAAGCCTGAGGCGGAAGAGTTTGCCGATGGCTGGCGCCTGCGCAATATCATTCGCAAATACTCCGACCATATCTCTATACCCATCCTGATGCGCAAGGAAGAGATGCCAGCCGCAGGGGAGGAAGAGGAAGAAAAAGAAGCGAAAGACAAGGAGCCTGAGTGGGAAACGGTGAATACGGCGAAAGCCCTTTGGACCCGCTCCCGCAGCGACATCACGGATGAAGAGTATAAAGAGTTTTACAAGCACATCAGCCATGACCATAGCGACCCGCTGAAGTGGAGCCATAACCGGGTAGAAGGCAAACTGGAATACATCAGCTTGCTTTATATTCCCTCAAGGGCACCGTTTGACCTGTATAACCGCGATATGCAAAAAGGGTTGAAACTTTATGTCCAGCGGGTCTTTATCATGGATCAGGCCGATGAGTTCCTGCCCATGTATCTGCGTTTTATCAAGGGCGTGGTTGATTCCAACGATCTGTCACTGAACGTTTCCCGGGAAATACTGCAAAAAGATCCGGCCGTAGACAACATGAAAACCGCACTGACCAAGCGCGTGCTGGATATGCTGGAGAAACTGGCGAAGAAAGAGCCTGAACAGTATGCCAGCTTCTGGCAGGCGTTTGGCCAGGTGATGAAAGAGGGGTCGGCAGAAGACTATGCCAACCGTGAGCGTATTGCCAAACTGTTGCGTTTCTCAACCACCGAGAGCCAGGGGGTTGCACAGGATCAATCCCTGGAAGGCTATGTCTCCCGAATGAAGGAAGATCAGGACAAGATCTACTACATCACCGCAGAGACCGCCAAAGCGGCGGCCAACAGCCCCCATCTGGAGGTGTTCCGCAAGAAAGGGTTGGAGGTCCTGCTGCTTTCTGACCGGGTGGATGAGTGGCTGATGTCGCACCTGTTCGAGTTTGATGGCAAATCATTCGTGGATATTGGCCGTGGTGATCTCGACCTCGGTAAGCTGGACTCTGAAGAAGAGGTGCAGGCCCGGGAAGCGGCGGCTAAAGAGAATGAGGATCTGGTCAAGCGTATCAAGGATGTGCTGGGTGCTGATGTTGAGGCAGTCCGGGTGACTCATCGCCTGACCGACTCCCCGGCCTGTCTGGTGGTTGGGCAGAACGATATGGGCATGCAGATGCGCCGCATTATGGAAGCGGCCGGCCAGAGTATGCCTGAATCCAAACCGATTTTTGAGATTAACCCGGACCACCCATTGATTGGTCGATTGGACAACGAAGTGGACGAAGATCGCTTTGCGGATTTGGCTCATGTGATCTTTGATCAGGCCAGTCTGGCGGCGGGTGGTCAATTGGACGATCCGGCGGCTTATGTCAAGCGTCTAAATAAACTGCTGTTGGAAATGGCCGTCTGAACATAGTGGGTTAAACGGCAAAAAGGCGAAGCCATGGCTTCGCCTTTTTGTTATCAGGTTCTTACTATCAGGCTTCTGGTTGCCCCCGCCTGAATTTTCAAGATTCTACCAAACATTTTCCAGTTTTTTTCAATTTTACAGATTTAAACATATCCGTAGTCATCTGAAATTGTGGTGGTGTTAACTTAGATTTTGTCAACACTGGTTTTGGTTTTATTGCCGGTTTCCCGGCATTGTTTATTACCTTCTTACCCGATAAAACAGCAGGAAGAGGCGGTGGTGGAGGAATCATGCCCGGAGCGACAACAACAGTTTCAATTTTCATTGGAGCTACCGGTTCTGCTGGCTGAGGTTCCTGTACCCGTGGCTCGGTGATCCGGACATCTTCCGTTTTTATTGTTACTTCCCTGCGTTTTTTCAGTTTTTTGAACAGCTCATTCATATGGTCACTAATTTTTTTGTTATTTTTCTTCGCCTTATCTTGATTAGTACTGATATTCTGTTTGATTTGCGCCCAAGTGTCTGATTGTATCTTTACCGGCGGTGGTGGGGGCGCAGCAGGAGGGCCCGCGGGTTTTTGATCAGCCACTGCTATTTTTTGCATACTCAAAGGCATTCGGGAATCACCGCCGGATTTAGTGATCTCTGAGCTGGCAGGCATATGAGTATTCTCTGCAGAACCAGTGACTTTATGTTTGTTAAAATCACCTTTTATATTTGTTCGATTTTTTGGTTGGCCCTTGGCAAATAAAGCTTGCTCGATATTTGATCTAATCTTCATGGCAACTTCTCCCTTGCAGTTTTTGATCTCTTAAATAGTGAGTAATTTTTTATCACCTTAATTTCTAATTAACATAATTATGGTTGATTTTAATGATTTTTATAA
>NZ_JAHHPO010001120.1 GCF_024606365.1 Endozoicomonas sp. ONNA2 | reverse complement strand
GGTATCAGGATAGACTGGATGGCAAGCTTGCAGGTGGGAAAAAACGAAGTACTAGTCACTGCCTGCCCAGAAATATGCGGTTCCATTTGGCAGCTACTTACGGCAAAGGAACCTTTTGCGGGCCCGGTTGTCTAAATTATTAAAATACGTTTTTAATTACTTTATGTAATTTCATCACTCAATTGTTTCATGGAGGAAATATGTCTGCACTTTCTTTAATACTTACCTCGCTGTTAATCATCTTCAGCGGTCAGCTCCAGGCTCGGGATACTGGCTCTGAACAGCATCACGACGTGGTCGTTATTGGTGGTGGGCTGATGGGTAGTGCCGCTGCCTGGCAGCTGGTCCGGGACGGTAAAGAGGTTATTCTGCTGGAAAAACAGGATCGGAAATACAGCCAGGGTTCCAGCAAGGGGCGGACCCGAATTGCCAGAAGCAACAATCTGTCCAGAGATCTGTGGTCCTGGCTCCATAACCGCTCGGTCAGTGAAACAGAAACGTTGATCCACTATCTCGGTGATCAAGGCTTCATTACTTCAATGTTTGCTGTCTACCAAACAAGACCCGTCAATTATATGAGGCCGCTGAAAGCGGCTGATGCCATCATTGCTTCCTCCGAACGACAACAGGTCGACTACAAAATAGCGCTGACACCACAAGAGGGCGCAGCAATGTTTGGCGTCCAGCTGCCGGAGGGGGTTTTTTTGCATCGTGAATTCAATGAGTACTCAGGCACCCTGAATCCTGAAGCACTGATTACCCTGCTGCACAGGGCCATTGAACTCAAAGGCGGCCGGATTGTTTATAATGCTTCGGTCAGCGATATCCAACGCCACGGTAACCACTACCTGATAGCCACCGAAGACCAGCACGGTTCTGAACGAAGATACACAGCCAACCAGGTGGTCAGTGCCGCAGGACCATACACCGGCCCTTTACTCAGTGAGTTGGCACCCTATATGGATAAACTGATCACGCCGAAGCGGGTTTTTCTTGCTTTTGTGCAGATCAGACCGGAAAAGTACCATCAGCTTGATGATCACGCCCGTAGTCAATTACAACGGGCCTATCCGGTGATTAACAGCTCTGCTGCCACCCGGCAGGGCAGTTTTTATTCCATGATTGAATATTCTGATGTACAGGGTAATCCGGTCATCAAGATCGGCGGCCATTTTCAGCGCAGCGACATCAACAACCTTGACGATGTCTGGCACCAGACGTTGTCCGGGGAGGAGTTGCGCTGGAGCATTGAGAACACCGGGCGGTATTTACGCATGCAGGGTGTGCCGGTTAATGACGAGGACCTGCAACTGGTTGACGATGTTTCCTGTGTCTACAGCCTGACCCGCTCCGAAGTACCCATTGTTTCCCAGCTGGTCGCGCCATCCGGTGAAATGGACAGCAACTTTGTGGTGATGGCCGGAATGTCCGGAGTCGGTGCCAAAGGCGCCATGATCTATGGAAGAATTGCCGCCAACCTGATTCAGGGCAAGAGCGAAGATGACCCCGGTTATCTGGAGGCTGTGGCAGCCGTTGGCGTCACAAGACTCAAAGAGGATGTTGATCAACTGAATATAAACCCGGAAAAATAACGCTGTTTATTGAGTACCTGCAACGTCATATTGAGTGACCGGATGTAATAACAGTCATCAACTGGCAGGATTTTGTCGAGTTTTGGGGGGGATTTGCTGATCCCTTTCATTTCTCTGCGCAATACCCCCTTTGGGCTAATAACAGTGTCGAGTAATCTATGATTATCTTGGTTAATCTGCTTTTTTA
>NZ_JAHHPO010001119.1 GCF_024606365.1 Endozoicomonas sp. ONNA2 | reverse complement strand
TGCCAGGACAATACGAACCCGATGACAATAATGGTCAGCTGGATCCGAGAAAAAAATCATGGATGACTTTTTGGCAACTACAGCCATGAAGTACCCCCGCCTTCATGCAAAGGTTGAGAGAGAGTTCGGCAACAATCCCAGCCATGACACTAGCCAGAGGATGACCGCAAGCTACTGCATGACGGGTAAAACAGCCGCCCGCGAAATAACGCACAATCATAGCAAACTTTGTACCTGTCATAATAGTCCCACCAAGGCAAATATTGACCACATCAATAACAAGCCGGGATTTTATAGCCCGCTGGACATTCTTTTGGCGTCATCAGACTGCGCCGGTCGGGTTCAGGGTCGGGTTCAAATTGTGCCAGGGTTGGGTGTTGTCACCACAGTTGTCACCACAATAACCTATAACTCGATTTGCTGGTGCCAGGCGGGGTTTCTTTCGCCAGTCATTTAAACGTTATAAAGCTCATGATCACACATCCAATCGCGGAGGTTACTTTGGACACTTTTTCATTACTGCCAATAAATCAAGCGAACGATTCGTTTAAAACCGCCATTCCTGAATTCAAGTCATAAATTCACAACACAGAAATCAGCTTGAAAAACCCTCACTCCGGGGGTATCCGAAAAATGCCCCTGATCCTGATTTTTACCCTTATGAGCGCGTTTGTTGCAACGCCAAATCAAACAGTCAGTCCGCGGGTTTATTTCGCTGGTTCAGAGAAGCTGGCAAGTCAGAACATCTATATTTGCATTTCTATCGTACATTTTCGTCTGATAGCAACCAGTCAGGGATGCGCTGTTTTTCTATAATGAAGAACACCATAACCATGCTGATGGTTCTGCTTACGACCAACTGATTGCTCAAAGTCCCACACACAACACTCAGGAGAGGAAACGTGGCTGAGAATACTGCGAGTCAGATAGACTACAGTGTCACCCCGGACGCTCATCCAAAAAAAACAACCCGAACACTGGTTTTAAATGAAGGCAACCCAGAGCAAAAACGTGAGGAGTTATTACAGTATTTTCACCTGACGTTTGATCAGTATGACCTGCTGTTTGAAACCCTGGCCTGTGAAAAAGCCTGGTATGAAAAAGCTATTCCCCTGCGTCACCCGCTGATCTTTTATTACGGGCACACTGCGGCTTTTTTTGTCAACAAACTGATCACCGCAAAACTGATTTCGCAACGCGTTGACCCTTACATCGAGTCCACCGTTGCCATTGGTGTGGATGAGATGTCATGGGATGACCTGGACGAGCGCAACTACCAATGGCCCACGATACAACAGGTCCGTGACTACCGCGGCAAAGTCAGGGCGCTGGTTTCCGGTTTCATCCAGAACATGCCGCTGGACATACCCATCCACTGGGAGAGTCCGGCCTGGATCATTCTGATGGGCATTGAACATGAACGCATTCACCTGGAAACCTCATCGGTACTGATTCGTCAGCTGCCCATTGCCTGCGTCCGGCGCCACAGTTCCTGGCAACACTGCACTGACACAGGATCAGCACCGGAAAACCGCCTGATTGAGATACAAGGTGGCTCATTTCGCCTGGGCAAGGATTACGATGATTCGCTCTACGGCTGGGACAATGAATATGGGCGCTGCGAGGTTGAGGTCGCCCCCTTCAAAGCCAGCGAATACCTGGTGAGTAATCAGGAGTTTAAAGCCTTTATTGATGCCGGTGGTTATGACAATGAACGCTGGTGGACGGACGAAGGCTGGGCCTGGACCACGTTCAGCAATCCCCATGGTAAAGCACGCCACCCCGAATTTTGGGTCCCCGAGGGTGACAGTTATCACTACCGCACCATGCTGGCAGAGATCGACATGCCCTGGAACTGGCCGGTAGACGTTAACTGTCATGAAGCCCAGGCCTTTTGTCGCTGGAAGTCAGAAGTGACCGGCAAACAGATCCAGCTGCCCAGTGAAGCCGAATGGTATTGCCTGAGAGAAGCCATTGATAGTGACCAACCCTGGTGGGATAAAGCCCCCGGCAATATCAATCTGGAATACTGGTCCTCATCCTGTCCGGTTGACCAGTTCAGAACCGGTGAACTGTGCGACATTATTGGCAATGTCTGGCAATGGACCAGCACTCCCATTGATGGATATGAAGGGTTCCGGGTTCACCCCTGCTACGATGATTTCTCAACCCCCACCTTTGACGGGCGCCACAACCTGATTAAAGGAGGGTGCTGGATATCAACCGGCAACTACGCCATCAAACAATCCCGTTATGCCTTTCGCCGCCATTTCTTCCAGCATGCCGGTTTCCGTTACGTAGAGTCCAGTGCCATGACCAATATCTCCAGCAACCCTTATGAAAGTGATGCCCTGGTTGCCCAATATCTGGCGTTCCATTTTGGCGAGTCTTACTTTAAGGTCCCTAACTACCCCGAAGTCTGTGCCCGCCTCTGTTATGACGTCAGCAGTACTTCCCCTCGAACACGGGCACTGGACCTGGGCTGTTCCGTTGGACGCACCACCTTTGAACTGGCCCGCTGGTTTCAACATGTGGATGGCATCGACTTCTCTGCCCGATTTATTTCTGCGGCGGCCGAGCTGCAGGAGCGGGGAAAAATACGCTACCACCTGCCCACGGAAGGTGACCTGGGTGATTACTTTATTGCTGATACCGCTGAACTGGGTCTGGATGATATTGATACCCGTCGTATCCGCTTTACCCAGGGCGATGCCTGCAACCTGAAACCGATTTTTACTGACTATGACCTGGTCTTTGCCGGCAACCTGATTGACCGGCTGAGTAATCCGGCGCAATTTCTGGGCATGATTTATGAGCGCATGCGCCCTGGTGGCATTCTCGTTATCACCTCGCCCTATACCTGGCTGGAAGAGTATACGCCCAGGCAGAACTGGCTCGGTGGCATCCGTGAAAATGGCGAAGCCCTTGACACCTACACCGGACTGCAGAGGGCTTTGAGCAGACATTTTGAGGAGGTTCGTCCCCCCGTTGATATCCCGTTTGTGATCAGGGAAACGGCCCGGAAATATCAACATACGGTTGCCCAGTGTACGGTATGGCAGCTTAAACCCTGAGAATTACTACAGCTTGCTATTGATTCCAGAAGCAAAAGCTTTGAACCACGAAGCACACGAAGAGCACAAAGGAAAAG
>NZ_JAHHPO010001118.1 GCF_024606365.1 Endozoicomonas sp. ONNA2 | reverse complement strand
TAGTACCAGCCCAAGTAGCCAGAAATATTCGATTCCATATGGCCAGCTACTTAAGAGCGCTGTATCAAAATCAGATCAAGGAAATCTACACTAATTTACGCAAAAAATGCAGTAGTATAATGAATTCCTCTTTGAGTATTGCTTCTTTAGGCTGAAGGGATGAGGACGCTATAATACGGATTATGAAAAGACATTCACTGAAACCCGACTATCGTATCAACCTGATTCGCCTGCAACAGGTTTGTGAAAAGAACTATCTGCGTCTTATGTGTCTGCTGCCCAAATTATCAGATCAGGAGCACTTCCGCCTGCCGGTCAGGCACAGAAACCATTTGGATGGCGGCGTGGAATGGTTGGTCATTGACGTTTTGGAACGGTCGCCATTTACCACGTTGCTAAAGTTGCAAATGAAAGCAGACTGGGGGCAATTATTCAGCATGCCGAAAGCGGAAGTGCGCCTTTACCATGACGTCAGGATGGCCGAAGTTGTCTCTCGAAACACAAGCCAGATAATCCAGCCACGATACAATTATCCTAATAGAAAAATGCATCAGCCTGATGAAAAGGAGCAGCTTAATCTGTTTCTGGCCCACTGGCTTGATTACGCATTACCTGCCTGCCGGACTTATGCCGAAAAAACAGGATAAACTGCTGTCATCCCAATTTCGTCTTGAGCATTAAGAAAACAAACCATGAAAACCCCCAGAATTCGAGTCGTGCAAATGACCGACCCTCACCTCTTTGCTGATCCCGGCTCTACCCTGATGGGAATTAATACCTCTGCGACCCTGGATGAGGTGCTGGCAAAAATACAGAAGGACTACCGGGAACTTGATTGCCTTCTGGTCACCGGAGACCTGACGCAGGATGACAGTGCCGCTTCCTATCAGCACCTGAAAGAAAAACTGTCAACAATCCATGCGCCCAGCTACTGGTTGCCAGGCAATCATGACCAGCCCCATCTTATGAAGGCGATAAACCCATCGGCCATGCAAAAGCAGGTTATTCTGGATAATTGGCAAATAGTCCTGTTGAACACTCAGGTGGAGGGCAAAACACACGGATATCTCATGGAAACTGAGCTGGAACTGTTGAATACCTGTTTGCATCAGGAGTCGGACAAACATACACTTCTGGCACTCCATCACCACCTGGTTCCCATCAATAGTCGATGGATGGATCAGAGCGTGCTGCAAAACCCGAATGATCTGGCCAGAGTCATCACCGGTCACGACAATATCCGGGGTATCATTCACGGCCATGTGCACCAGGCCAGAAACTATCAATTCTACGATATTCCCGTTATGGCAACGCCTTCGACCTGCGTTCAGTTTGCGTCTGAGTCGGATGATTTTCAGGCTGATACCAGACAGCCGGGCTTTCGTGTGCTTGATCTGCTACCAGACGGCCAGATAATAACCAGCGTTGCAAGAGTCGCTGATGAACCAATGAAAGTTGACTCAAGATCAAACGGTTACTGACAGCACATTAACAATCAAAATCTCCCGGAGCGACAAAGTCCCGGGCTTTGGCATCCTGCGTCGCCCTGACTCATCCCTGTGATCGTGCGCGAGATTCGGGGCAGTTTATGAAATATCCGCCAAGGCATTGCTTCTCTGGGCAACTTTTTCCTGGCCAATTTTTTTCTGGGCAACCTTCTCTGAGCAAAACTGGAGGATTTCAAAAATATTTCAGAATTAAAAGATCAGAAAAATATAACTATTTTTTATTAAACAGCTTCGCATCCTCTCCTAAATTTATTGTTAGGTGCAGTAAACATAAGGATGTAGTTATGACCAGGATAAAGTCCATGCATCAGGATGAGTGGGACGATGCTTTGTGGAACAGCAATCACGAACACAGAAAGGCAAAAGCACGCAAAGCAAGGCACAAGGGGCTTCAATCATCTACCATAAGAGAAGGCATTGAAGACTACTATGAGAGAAACAATTTGAAAAACAATTTTTCAGAAAGTTTTCAAGAGTTTGATGACTATGACGGGGTAAACCAGCCGAACTACAACCCCCGAGTCTGACACATATCGTCAGCCACAAAATGCCACTTATTGAAAGTGGCATTTTTTATTAATGGCATAGCCGAAGAAAAATGTTTCATAAATTTTCTTTGCTGATTAGTAATCGACGTTACGATGATGGGTTAATGACGAATGACACCACCTTCCAAACTCCAATACCTCCACGGCTTTGGTAACGAACATGAAACCGAAGCCTTGGCAGGCGCCCTCCCCATCGGGCAATTCAATCCTCAACGTGCACCCATGGGGCTCTATGCAGAGCAGTTCTCCACCACCGCATTCACCGCGCCAAGACATCAGAACAGAAGGACCTGGATGTACCGGATTCGCCCGTCAGCAGCCCAGGGCAAGTATCAACCAATGGCATCGAACCTGCTTCGCTCTGGCCCGATTACCGAGGTACCAACGCCGCCGGACCCGATGCGCTGGGACGCACTTGATCTCCCTGCAGCACAAACCGATTTTGTTGATGGGCTGGTCACCATGGCAGCCAACGGTAACCTCCACAGTCACACCGGCTCTGCAGTACATATGTACCTGGCCAACCAGGATATGACTGATCGCTTCTTCTATAATGCCGATGGCGAGCTGCTGATCGTCCCTCAACAGGGTTCGATTCTTGCCAAAACCGAGCTGGGCCAACTATATGTCTCACCTGGCGAGATTCTGGCCATTCCCCGGGGCATCAAGTTTCAGATTCAACTCCCCGAAGGCCCCGTCAGAGGCTACATCTGTGAAAATTACGGCGCACCATTTGTTCTGCCCGAGCGCGGACCAGTAGGAGCCAATGGTTATGCCAATGATCGTGACTTCCACTATCCGGTGGCCTGCTTTGAGGATATCGACGGTGAGTTTGAACTGGTAGCCAAGTTTGCCGGCAACTTGTTCAGCTGCAGCCTGGATCATTCTCCCCTGGATGTGGTCGCCTGGGTGGGTACTTCTGCCCCCTACAAATACAACCTGTCCCGTTTCAATGTGATCAACACCGTGAGCTTTGACCATCCTGACCCATCCATCTTCACGGTTTTAACCTCCCAGAGTGACACTCCCGGGGTCGCCAATATCGATTTTGTCATCTTCCCGCCCCGCTGGATGGTGGCTGAAAACACATTTCGCCCTCCCTGGTATCACCGCAATGTCATGAGTGAATTTATGGGTCTGATTCACGGCACTTATGACGCCAAAGAACAAGGATTTGTGCCCGGTGGTGCCAGCCTTCATAACTGCATGAGCCCCCATGGGCCCGAGGCTGAAGTGTTTGACAAGGCCAGTGCCGCAAAACTGGAACCTGTGCGCTACCAAGACACCATGGCCTTTATGTTTGAATCTCGCTTTGTCTATGCACCAACCCGTTTTGCGCTGGACAGTAATGCTCGCCAAACCGACTATATTGATTGCTGGAAAGGGCTCAAGAAGCACTTCAGCCATTAAGAATAGAGAACTGGTTGTTTTTCTGACTTACCCCCGGAGACATAGAGTCCACCATGCTGACACTCAATGAAACACACGATGCAAACCTGACCAGCTGGGTTACATCGGCCAATAACAACGCCTGTGATTTCCCCATTCAAAACCTGCCCTTTGCCATCTTCCGACGTAAAGACCGCGGTGAATCTTTTCGGGCAGGTGTGGCTATTGGCAACCAGGTTCTGGATCTTGCCGCCGTCTCCCGCACCAGCATTGCCTCAGGACACCCCCGTGCGGCTCTGGAAACCTGCTGTGAGGAAACGCTGAACCGGTTTATGGGGCTGGGTTTTGAACACTGGTCATCCCTGCGACGGGCATTATCCAAAGCCCTGCGCACCGGCGCCCCGGAAGAAGCAGAGCTGTCCGGCGCTCTGGTTGCCATGGACGATGTGGAATATCAACTACCCTGCCAGATCGGCGATTACACCGACTTTTATACCTCCATCTACCATGCCACCAGCGTAGGTTCACTGTTCCGACCTGATAACCCATTGCTGCCCAACTACCAATGGGTGCCCATTGGCTACCATGGCCGTGCCTCCTCTATTGAGGTATCTGGCCAGAATTTTCACCGCCCCCGGGGCCAAACCAAAGCGCCGGATGCGAACACACCTTCTTTCGGCCCCTGCAAACGACTGGATTATGAGCTGGAAATGGGCATCTTCATTGGCGCTGGCAATGCCCTGGGAGAACCGGTAACGCTGGATCAGGCCGATCAACACGTATTTGGTCTGTGCCTGTTTAATGACTGGTCTGCCCGGGATATACAGGCCTGGGAGTATCAGCCACTGGGGCCATTTTTATCCAAGAGCTTTGCTTCCACCGTTTCCCCCTGGATTGTCACCCTGGAGGCGCTGGTACCTTACCTGACCAACTTTGAGCGCCCCGCCAGTGATCCGCAACCGCTGCCTTACCTTGACTCCCGGAAAAACCGCCAGCAGGGCTCCATTGATATACAGCTCTGTGCGCACCTACTGACCAAACGCATGGACCAGGAAGGAGCCCCCCCTGCAAAACTCTCTCAATCCAGCTTCCGACACTCATACTGGAC
>NZ_JAHHPO010001117.1 GCF_024606365.1 Endozoicomonas sp. ONNA2 | reverse complement strand
TGCGACCGATTCAGAATGGGTCAACAACAATGACTGGATGGAAGAGTTCCTACAACTCGACTCTCAAGTTTCTAATGCACGAGTGTTTGATATTCAGGCAAACGATACTTAAGTGAAGCAGTTGGCATCATTCTCCCCAGCTCCCTGTCCGCCATATGCTTGCTGGATATTCTCACTGGCCGGTAGTCTTCCAGAGACTCCGTCAGCTTCTTGAACTGCTCCTGAGGATTTTCTGAAACCACAACTGTCCGGATGATATCCAGCAACGCATCGATTCTGAGCTTCTCTACCAGACAGCCAACGGTAAGCGCAGGCTGCTTGTGTTCCGGCGGGCAGATTGTTCAGGATGAAGGAGCAACATATGGTCACACAGCACGCTCAGGATCACGCCACGCTCAGACCCTTCAATGCCTTGCTGCAAGGCTCTGTTGCACCAGCCTTCATGAAGTTTCCAGTCCTCAAAGAACACCTCGGTCAACCACCTCAGCGTGTGAAGCCGGGCAATATCATCATGACGCCAGGAAACATCCGTGGCGGCCAGATAGCGATAGTCGTCCTCTCCCTCGTATTTCAAAGCAATAATAAATCACTTCTGCCCATGGGCTTTGACCTTGAGACGGGCAGACAATACCGTCACCTTTTGCTCCTTTCCTCCTCGTATGACCAGCGTTTTTTTAACGCCAGGCCCGACATAACTGTCAAAATAGGTCTTCAGATTAACTTCTTTGTTTTTGTAGATCACCATCTGGTTCCAACGGAGCTTGCTAACCACCTGTGTTCCCGAGAAGACTGAGGAAGCTCCATCCATAAAATGGGCATCATCATAGAGAGCATCCGCCAGGATGCCGGTGACGTTTATATCAGAAAAGTGCCGTTGGAAAGCCTGAATCATATCCAGCGCCAGTAGCTGTTTTGTTGGGTACTCACTGTTGGGCTTTGGCTTGGGAGGCCGATCCTTTGGAGGTGCGTATTCTGGTTAACTTGAACACCTATTCTGTTTCATTTGAACACCCTGAACTCCTTACACATTGCCCAGTGTGATTTTTAGACCAGGTGTTCAACTGCGTC
>NZ_JAHHPO010001116.1 GCF_024606365.1 Endozoicomonas sp. ONNA2 | reverse complement strand
ACCCGCCGCCCGCTTCCCGAAAAGCTGGAACCACTTGTGCTTTTGCGGGCAGCGGTATTTTCCCGGACTGAATAAAATGATGAAGTTATTCCGGACAATTCCATACATATTCCGTTAATCGTCAATAACAAGTTTGATTGACTCTCACTTCCTGCTGGCAATTCCCTAAACATCATCACCTGACCATGACTGACTCCCCCGATACCGGCCAGGATAACCCTGTTACCATTCTGATATCAGCAGCGGTGGCGGGAATCATAACCGGTGTGCTCTGCTCATTCCTGCGCGGTGCAATAGGTTACCTGATACAGATACGTCAATCATATCTTGTAAGTGATGGCAATAGCGACGCTGGATCCATTGTTATACTTTTATCTGCCAGCACATTAATGAGTGTTGTGGCTGCCTGGCTGGTGTTTCGACTGGCCCCGGAAGCCAGAGGTTCAGGCATTCCGGAGGTGGAGGGAGCCATTGAAGGGCTGCGTACGGTGCGCTGGTGGCGCATTATGCCCGTTAAACTGGCAGGTACGATTTGTACACTCAGTGCCGGAATGGTCCTGGGAGTTGGCGGGCCATCGGTACAACTTGGTGCCAGCAGTGGCCAGATGGTCCATGAGCTTTGCCGTTTTCAGGACAGGCGCAGTCACCATATGCTGATGGTGTGTGGCACTGCTGCCGGAATGGCTGCGGCTTTCAATGCGCCACTGGCGGGTATTCTGTTTGTGGTGGCAGAGGAGATGCTGCCGGACGTTCATTATTCCTTTATCTCTTTCAAGGCGGTGATTATTGCCACCATCACGGCCACCATCACCTGCCGGTTATTGCATGGTAATAGCCCACTGTTTGCCCTGCCACAATGCCACCATTTACCGCTGTCTGCCTTGCCTCTGGTCATTATTATGGGCATGATCTGCGGTCTGGTGGGTGTCGTCTTTAACCACATGGTGGTGATTGTTCGCCATGCATTTGTTTTGTTTCACCGGGATAACCCCGGATATTATC
>NZ_JAHHPO010001115.1 GCF_024606365.1 Endozoicomonas sp. ONNA2 | reverse complement strand
CCAGTCACTCTGCTGCGTTGCAACTCCGGTCACATAGCTAAGGCTATGCTCCCTACGTTGCGCCTTGCATAGTAAATGTCCACTTAGCCAGAAATATACGATTCCATTTGGCCAACTACTTAGGGTTGAAAACGCGCCGTATGTTACACCATTTTCTGCCAAATAGGATGAGTGCCATCCTGAACCTTATTCCTATAGAATGTGAGCTTCGCAACACTGCCTCAATTTCAGAACATACCAGCATGCCACACCGTTATATAAGAAAAATACTGGAAGCCAGGGTCTATGATGTCGCCATAGAAACCCCGATAGATGAGGCCCACTTCCTCAGTCAGCGCCTGGATAACCGGGTTCTCCTCAAGCGGGAAGACTTACAACCGGTATTCTCCTTCAAAATCCGGGGCGCTTATAACAAGCTGGCCCAGCTCACCACGGCAGAAAAAGAACGTGGCGTTATTGCCGCTTCGGCGGGGAATCATGCCCAGGGCGTCGCCCTGGCCTCCCGGGAAATGGGTATCAAGGCCACCATCGTCATGCCGGTTACCACCCCTGAGATCAAAGTGAAGTCTGTGCGTGCATACGGAGCCAGTGTCGTACTGCATGGTGACACTTTTGACCAGGCTCTGGCTCACTCTTTCGAGCTGGTGAAAAAACACAGCTACACATTCATTCACCCTTATGATGATATTGATACCATCGCCGGTCAGGGCACTATTGGCATGGAGATCCTGCGACAACATACCGGCGAACTGGATGCGGTGTTTATCCCGGTTGGTGGCGGAGGCCTGGCGGCAGGTATCAGTGCCTACATAAAGTACCTGCGGCCCAAGGTCAAAGTCATCGGTGTTGAGTTTGAAGAATCCGCCTGCCTGAAAGCGGCCCTTGAAGCGGGTGAGCGGGTTGTTCTGCCTCAGGTGGGCATCTTTGCCGATGGTGTCGCGGTGGCACAGATCGGTGCAGAGACATTCAGAATCTGTCGTGAATGTATTGACGAAGTCATCACCGTCACCGCTGACGAAATCTGCGCTGCGATCAAGGATATCTTTGATGATACCCGCTCTGTCTGTGAGCCTGCCGGTGCCCTGGGCATTGCCGGTATGAAAAAGTATGTCAGTCGGGACAAGGTCCGGGGCCAAACCCTGCTGGCCGTTGACAGCGGTGCCAACATCAACTTTGACCGGTTGCGCTATGTCTCCGAACGCACAGAACTGGGCGAACAGCGTGAAGCGATCATCGCCGTTACGATTCCGGAAAAACCCGGAAGCTTTAAACAGTTCTGTGAACTTCTGGGCCGCAGAAATATCACCGAGTTTAACTATCGCTACCACAACCCGGACAAAGCCAGAATTTTTGTCGGTGTTCAGGTTCACCCGGATCAGCTGCCCATGGACCGACTGGTGCATGAACTCCAGCAGCACGGCTACCCCGTGGTTGACCTGAGCGATAATGAAATGGCCAAACTCCATGTTCGCCACATGGTGGGCGGGCATAGCGAAGCGGTCACCAATGAGCAGGTTTACCGGTTTGAATTCCCGGAGCGCCCGGGAGCCTTATTAAACTTCCTGAGCAAACTGGGCCAACGCTGGAATATCACCATGTTCCACTATCGCAACCACGGCGCGGCCTACGGGCGGGTTGCGGTCGGCCTGGATGTGCCGGACGAGGAGCACCGGCATATCCCGCAATACCTTGATGCCATTGGCTACCGCTACTGGTCTGAAAATGATAATGAAGCTTATAAGGCCTTTCTGGGAGACCAGGAGGCTGTCCGGGAATAGACTGCACGCGGCAACTGCTCCTGCGTTGCTCCAGTTTGCATGGGCTCATCAGCCTTCTTAGGAGCTGTCCTGAAATAACTTCGACATTTCTACAGACGCTACCCGCTACCC
>NZ_JAHHPO010001114.1 GCF_024606365.1 Endozoicomonas sp. ONNA2 | reverse complement strand
GCCAGCAGTCGCCATTATCGAACAGAACCAAACGGTTCACTCCATTCAATTCAGTACAGAAGGGAGCTATCTGGTCACTGGCAGTGACGATGGAGTGGTCAGGATTTGGGGGCAATCCGGCAACAGCCGGTGGACAGAGAGGGCCACAATTGCACACAACAGGCCGGTACATTTAGTTAAATTCGTAATGGAAATGACCCATGTGCTGGTTTGTTGCGATAACCGGGCAATTCTATACAAACTAAACCCCAAAAGCCTCAGCTTTAGCGTTTAATAGACATTCATTCAACAAACCTCAGCTCAACTAACCAACTTACTAACAGAAAAAAACAGACCTTTTAAAAGAACTTTCGTTTCACATTAAGTGGCTGGCCATATGGAATCGAATATTTCTGGCTACTTGGGCTGGTACTTTCTTTTTTTGAACCACAAAGGCACAGAGACACAAAGAAAAGATTTCTTTTTCTTCCTTTGTGTCTTTGTGCCTTTGTGGTGAAAGTCTTTCAGGCGAAGTGAACGCCATGGCTGGATTGTTTCTGGCCAGTGAAGTTATTCCGGGAAAATTCCTTACCTTACCTGGCAGCGGCCATTTCAGCGGTCGAAGGGATTATTTTGCACGTATATCATGAATCGCCGGTAAGCCACCCGCTGCTGTTGCGGTATAAACGGCACGACGTATTGCCTGCTCCACAGCCTCCGCACCCATAATGCCCAGAACATTCACATCGGCATCCACTTCACCGGTTGCGGCACAGAAAATGGTATCACCGTCGTACATGGTATGAGCAGGGCGAACAGCACGGGACAAACCATCATGCCCCATTTGAGCCACCTTCAGAGCCTGGGCTTTGGTTAATTTTCCGTTAGTCACTACCACACCAAGGGTGGTATTTGCCCCGGGCAGGGCTTGCACGGCCTGATCATTCATCAAGATATCCACACCAGAAACAAACCGCTGCCCATCTTCGCTCCTTGTGCCGGCCATGAGCTTCTCACCTGTAACAACATCGCCCCAGGCATTGACAACAACCACGGCACCAACGACCAACCCGCTTCCCGGCTTGATGACATAACAACCGATGCCGCTTTTTGTGGCGCGGTCAAACCCGGCGATTTTACCGATTGACGCTCCGGTACCGGCGCCGACATTGCCTTCTTCAATATCGTGGCGATTGGCCAGCCCCATGGCTTCATACCCCATTTGCTCATCGGGCCGGGCAGAGGCATCACCGACCGACTGATCAAAGAGCACCGCACCGGTGACAATCGGGATCCTGGCAAAACCTGTGGGCAAACCAATGCCCTGCTCCTCCAGGTAACGGCTAACTCCGTTCATACTGTCCAGCCCCAGTGCACTGCCGCCGCAAAGCACAATGGCATGGACAGAATTCACCAGGTTTTCAGGCCTTAACAATTCCGTCTCCCTGGTTCCGGGAGCAGCACCGCGCACATCCACACCGGCGGTCACGCCCTGATCAAAGCGCAGCACCGTCACTCCGGTCAATCTGTCAAGATCTGATGCATGACCAATGGCCAGTCCGCTAATTGCAAAAAGCTCATGCCGCTGAGTAGTCATCTGCTAAACCTGTAAGTAGTTAATCAAATGGAATTGGCCAACTACTTGATACTGATATTAGTGGCAGGCTATTTGAAATTGTTATTCTTCGGCCCTTAACCGTTTTTCATTCGATAAGATAGCCAAACAGGCCAAATTTTGCTGCGACAATTCTGGAGGAACTTTTGGGGAAAAATAGCGTCAGTAATGCACTGAAGCACTGCTCCTTATTTCCAACATTACTGAAAACAAAATACTGTTGTCGTAGAACTGATAACCCGTGGTTACAACTATTATGAGGCACAACTATGAGGCACAACTATGAATAATTTGAATTCCTATAATGCTCCGACTCTTCCGGTGACAACGCAGCCGCAACAAGTGCGACAGCGAATAACATGTAATTGTGACGCCAATACCCAAAAAGATGCTGCCACGGCTGTCTTCGTTGGTTTGGAGTGTGGCACTGTAGGTGGCCTTGCAGGTTCTGCCTTGAACAATTGGAGCGTGAGTGGAGCGCTCTGTGGCAGCCTGCCTGTTTGTGCTACTGTCACTCTTTTTTCTGCCGGTGTTTTATGTTATGCAGATCGCTGCTCGTGCATTAAAAAACTTCCGGCGCGACAGGTCGAGATCATCGAATTGGCCCCCACGGTCGGTGGGCAGCAACAGCGCCAGGATGAAGACTATCCGGGAATAGCCAACAATCAGTTCATCTAAATAGCTGACCATGCAGCTCATCTAAATAGCTGACCATGGATTTATAGTGTCTTGTACTTACAGGAGGCTATCGGACCTGAGATGGTCAGTCGAGAAGATAATGTGTTTGAGTGAAAACGGTATTTCTATCTCTGACGGAGTTTTTACATGAATAACGCCCCATTGAATTCCACAGATTTGCCCATCTGCCAAACCCATACAGATGCCGGGGTAGCCAATGGTGCCAGCCGCATTGCTCCTGTTGGTAATGCAAAAAGATTCCCCGGATTTAACCGGGTTAGTGAAGCAGAGCCATCTTCAATACCGCAACACTTTCCAGCCACGGCCGAGATACAAAATTCGATATTCAGCCATCTTTCATTTGCAAATCTGTTAAGTGCCGAGCGAGTCTCAAGATGTTTCAGGAACAATATTTTACTGAATCATTCAAAAGAGATTGCCTATTTTCGTGAGCTGTCGGATACCACACGATATCGCGTGGAAAATTGGATAACGTCAGCTTCTGATTATTTGATTGATTATCTGGAACGTTTTTCCACAACCAAACCCCGGGGTTATTTCCGTGCCATGCAAAACAACACACCCAAAGCATTTGTGGAGATTATGTATTTTAATCTACGGGAAACCCTTGGCCAGAACCTCTCCTTTGATACGGAGTTCAAAGCGTCCATGGTTCACGAAAACAGGGTACACACTGTTCAATCCAGTGCTGACTTTCCAGAAATAATGAGTTCCAGCAATGCTGAAGTAAAAATGATTGGATTAATCCGTGGTACGCAGTGGGTTGAAACGTTGTCTACCCCTTACGGCAGGGGTTATTGGGGTAAATATTCAGCGGAGCTTATCGCCAATGGATCCTGTCTTGTTACAAATAACAGCGATTTTGTAAAGATTTTTGAGCGCTCTCACGGTGGAAAATGGGATCATAAGACATCCATTTTTGACAACAACCATATCACCGTTCGGCAAGCCACAGAATTCGTCAGGCCCGGCATTTGCAATGTGTTGGTCAACGCCTATTGCAGGAATGATAATGAAAATTTCGTGCGATTGGCCAAATATTGCAAAAAAAACAGTGATGGGAATTGGATACAGTTTCCCCTTGGCATAACTGATCAGGTTAAGGTTCGTGATGTCACTCGCGATGGCAGGTGTGCATTGGTAAATGACGGAAGACAGCTGTTTATTTACAAACTGACTGACGACGGGCCGGAGGCAAGGTTACTGTCCGAGATAAATTCGAAAATAGCCCAATTTAGTCCAGATGAAACCCGGATATTGTTAGATCATGGACGTAATGGTGCAGCAGTTTATATCCGTAGCAACCAGGAAGAATGGCCGGAGGAGTATATCATCGACGATGACGAGGATCGTTTCGTGATTTGGAATATACAGTACAGTCCTGATGGAACCACCATCGCATTAAATGACTCGTACAGAATCGAGATCCATGGTCAACAGGGAGAGGGAATCTGGGGCAGGCTATCCGTTTTCAATGATTTTGATGGTTGCCGTATTTTTTCAAAAATTTTATTCAGTCCTGATGGAAGTCATGGCGTAATAACATTACCTTCCATTCACACAGAAACAGAAAAGGCGCAACGAATCATCGGAAAGATCAGCGATGGGTCATGGGTAGAGAAAGGGAATGTAACTGCCAATGGTCTGGTTGTTTTTAGTCCTGACCAGACTCACGTTGCTGTGTACACCGGTAGAGATCAGCAAATAACACTCTATAAATTAAGTGATGAAAAAGACTTGCCAAAAGTCGTCATTATCGAACACAAGCAAAAGGTTAACTCCATTAAATTCAGTACTGATGGGAGCCATGTGGTCACCGGCAGTGACGATGGACTGGTCAGGGTTTGGGGGCAGTCCGGCAACAGGCGGTGGACACCAAAGGCCGTTTTCGAAACCCATGGGCCGACGCATTTGGTTCAATTCGTAATGGGAATGACCCATGTGCTCGCTTGTTGCGATAACAAGGCTCATTTATACGAACTGAAGCCCCGACCCTTTGAGTTTAATAAAGAATAAACAGGAAAAATGCCATGTGACAAACTGCCAAAGCGCATTGAAAAACTGGGCTATCTTTAATTCTCTCATGTCAGCAATCCGACCATAGTTGTCAAAAGGGTTGTCAAAAGGGTTGTCAAAAGTTTGTATTTACAGGAGCCTGTCGGACTTGGGACGGTCAAGAGTCAGTAGAATAGTGTGTATAAGAAGCGGTATCTGTATCTTTGACGGAGTCACCTTGCATGAACAATCCCCCATTGAATTCAACGGATTTGCCCATCAATCCAACCCATACAGATCCTGGTCTGGCAAATGGCCATGCCCGTGCTGCTCCTGATTGTGGCTTAACTGATTGTGGCTTAACTGATTGTGGCTCAAAAAGTTTTGCCGGATTCAGACAGGTCAGTAAGGCAGAGCCATCTGCAGTCTTGCAAGCCATGCTAGAGATTCCCGAGTTAGGCAGTCGGATATTCAACAATCTTTCGGTTTCAGATCTGTCAAGGGCTGAGCGGGTCTCAAAATGTTTCAGGAACAATATTTTACTGAA
>NZ_JAHHPO010001113.1 GCF_024606365.1 Endozoicomonas sp. ONNA2 | reverse complement strand
TGTGGAGATCATGTATTTTAATCTACGGGAAATCAGTGGCCAGTGCCTCTCTTTTCATGCGAAGTGCAAAGCGGCCATGGTTCACAAAAACCAGGTATACATTGTTCAATCCAGTGCTGACATTCCACAAATATTAAGTGCCTGCGATACTGAAATAAAAATGATTGAATTAATCCGTGGTACGCAGTGGGTGGAAACGTTCTCTACCCCATACGACACGGGGTGTGTGGGAGATTCAATACAGTTGATAGCCAGTGGCACCTGCCTTGTTACAAACAACGGTCGTCATGTGAAGATTTTCGAGCGATCCCCGGATGGAAAATGGGACTATAAGATATCCCCTTTTGAAAACAGCGGGAACGTTCTGATCTGCACAGAATACGCCAGGCCCAACAGTTGTAATGTGTTCGTCACAGCCTTGTGCAAGCTTAATGGGAGATCCGAGTGGTCGACAAAATATTGCGGAAAAAACAGTGATGGAAAATGGATAGAGTTACCCGTTGGCGTAACGAATAGGGTGATTGCTTGTGATGTAACTCGCGATGGCAGGTGTGCACTGGTAAGCGACGGAAATAATCTGCTTATTTACGAACCAACTGACGAAGGGCTAGAGGTGAATACGCTGTCTGACAGGGGATCGCGTTTAGCCAAATTTAGTCCGGATGGGACACGTGTAGTATCAGATTATGGACGTAATGGTGCAAAGATTTATATTCGTAGCAATCAGGGAGACTGGCTGGAAGAGTATATCATCCATGATGAGGAGGATCGCCACCCGCTGAAGAATATACAGTATAGTCCTGACGGAACCGCCATCGCACTCATTGACAGGTACCGTGTCGAGATCTTCGGGCGTGACGAAGAAGGAGCCTGGGGCAGGCAAGCCGTTTTCGATGATATTGTGAGGGGCCATTTTTTTTCAAAAATTATATTCAGTCCTTATGGAACACACGGCGTAATAACATTGGCATCTGACATCTACCCCAAAAAGAAGAGGCAACGAATCATCGGAAAGATCAACAATAGTTCATGGGTGAGGAAGGCGCATGTGGGTTCCAATGGTCTGGTTGCTTTTAGTCCTGATGATACCCATGTTGCCATTTTCACCGGTTACGCCGATATAGGTCCGCAAATAACCCTCTGTGAATTAAGTGATGAACGGAAGTTGCCAAAAGTCGCCACCATCGAACATGGCAAAAAGGTTCGCTCCATTCAGTTCAGTGATGACGGGAGCCATATCATCACCGGCAGTGACGATGGATTGGTCAGAATTTGGGGACAATTGGGCAACAGCCGGTGGATAGAGAAGGTTGTTATCAAACACCATGGGTGGGTTCAATTTGCTCAATTCGTAATGGGAATGACCCACGTGCTGGCTTGTTGCAATAATGAAGCTAATTTATACGAACTGAAGCCCAAAGCCAAAGTGTTTAATAAACATGGAATGAGCAGGCGAATGCCACGTGACAAACTGCAAAAAGCTCATAACCCGGTTTAACTGATGTAATGCAGCTCTCTACCATAACGGCCATAATGTAACGCCTGATCATTTCGACAAAATACTACTGATGTTAGTAAACGACAGTGAATTGCGTAACTACAGTGTTTAAGTAGCTAACCATATAAAGTCATATATTTCTGTGAGTAAAAAGCAGTATCTGTATTTTTGACGGAGTTTCATTCCATGAATAATCCCCCATTGAATTCACCGAACTTGCCCATCCACCCAACTCATACAGATGCCGGGGTAGCCAATGATCATACCCGTGTTGTTCCTGATTGTGGCTTAACTGATTGCGGCTCTGCTGATTGTGACATAAATTTTGGCATAACTTGTGGCATAAAGAATTTCGCCGGATTCCGGCAGGTCAGTAAGGCAGAGCCATTTGCAATCTTGCAAGCCATTCTAGAGATTCCCGAGTTAGGCAGTCGGATATTCAGCAATCTTTCGGTTTCAAATCTGTCAAGGGCTGAGCGGGTCTCAAAATGTTTCAGGAACAATATTTTACTGAA
>NZ_JAHHPO010000098.1 GCF_024606365.1 Endozoicomonas sp. ONNA2 | reverse complement strand
ATAACAACACCCGGGTAACCATTGGCAACCCGCCACCGGCCTGCGGCAATGATTTCCCCCTCACCGATCTGCAATTGCTGTCTACCGATACGGATGGCAGCGAATCATTAATGACCGGCAAAGTGCCTCAGTATGAAATCAATGTCTTTGATCAGGGCAGTGAGCAAATAGTGGTTAATGGCTGGAATCTGCAAACCACCGGTAACCAGCCACTGATTTTCACGACATCCGCCTGGCTGGTGCAAAGTGGTGGTCTGGCGGGTGTTTCGGTTCACTTTACCCGGGCAGGCAACTACGTCATTCAGATCAAGGGTCTCGTTGAGGACGTAGGCGATCAGGAAGCACGATTCGCCCGGTTCAGCGTTACGGTTGACCAAAGCAGCGATGCCTCGGCAAACCCTGTAGATCCCGAGAATATTGTCGTTTGTGATATCTCCGGCAATGAAGACGGCTGGATCACCATTCCATCCGCCTGTATCAATACCGATCTGAGTCATACGACAGTAGACGAGCAGACGGTGATGCAGATTCAGGCCAGTGAAATAAAGGGCTGGGAACTCAAAGGGTACACCTCAGGCCTCTGGAACGATGATGGCAAGATCGTCAACTATGTCATTCTGCCGGATGATTTCGCTAATCTGCAATTTTCACCGCCCCGGGATTTCTCCGGCAACGCCACCATTCCTTACCAGATCCTGAAACAGAATACCCTGTCGGACAACACCAGCAGCACACCATTCACCATCGCCTTCGACATCGCCCCCGTGGTTGAAAACTCACCGGAAGAGTCTGCCCATGAATCCCAATACGACCTCAAGGTATGGGTCTCACCGCCAGCCCAGGCTCCGGAATGGAAAACCGCAGACCAGTCGTCACCGATGAATTTACATCTTGAGCCTACCGATATTGATGGTTCCGAGGCGCTGGAAACGGTGGTTTTTTCACCACCGGACCATATTTCACTCAGTGGCAGCGGACTGGTCGATAATACGGCGACAAGAGGCGCCGGTGAAACCACAGAGGCGTTTGCCCAACGGATAGCCTCTTTTGCTTTCACACCCGAACAGGGTTTGACTGCCGGTACTTACTCAATGTCTTTTACTGTCGAGGTGAGTGATACGGCACCGGGAACGGGAAAAACCGACCAAAAGACCTTTGCCAGGCAGATGGACCTGATCGTTACTCCTGTTAATAACTGCACAACCCTTGAAGCACCAGACCAGGCGGGCTATGAGGATACTATTATTCTAATCACAGGATTGTCTGCCCGACTGAATGACCGGGACGGTAGTGAAACAGTGTCGGTTACCCTTTCTGGTGTCCCTGAGAAGGCAGTGCTGAGCGATTCGACCGGAGCAACACTGCCCTTTAACGGCAACGGCCAATGGCAGATTCCCGCCAGCCTGATCAGCAATAATGGGCAGATCCAGCCCCTGAACTTTCTGCCGGTCAGGGATTTCAGCGGTACCATCCCAGTGACCCTGAACGCCTACAGTCACGAGACCAGACTCAGTGAAGTGTGCGTTGACCAGAAACGGTTCAACATTCAGGTTCAGCCGGTTGGCGACGCGGTTACCGTCAACCAGCTTCCCAATGCGATGGAGGGTGACGAAAACAGTCCCCTTGTCTTTTTACTCAATGCCAGCACAACCGATACCCACACGACAGCGGATGATTTCCCCGAAGGTCTGCGGGTCACCGTCAACATCACCGGTGATGTTGCCACCCTGTTTCCTTCACAAAGCAACGCCACTCAACCCCCATTGTCCAGCAGGAGCTTGACCACCTTCG
>NZ_JAHHPO010001112.1 GCF_024606365.1 Endozoicomonas sp. ONNA2 | reverse complement strand
AAGTCAAGTTTTGTGTTTAGTGGATGGTCGTACGTCTGGTTCTATCGCCCTGGGGCTACCCTCAATACGTTTTGTTGAGAATAGCCAGCAAAAGCAGCTTTATGGGCGTTAGTTATCCTCCGGCACATAGCCTTCGGCGGCATCAAATTCTTCGCCAGAGAAATACTTATCCATCTGTTCCATAAGATATTCCCGGGCTTGCGGTGTCAACAGGTTCAGGTGCTTTTCGTTGATCAGGCGGGTCTGGTGCGCCTGCCATTGAGTCCAGGCTTCCCGGGAAACATGCTCGAAAATCCACTGACCCTTTGGACCGGGTAGCGGTGGAACCATCAGACCTTCCGCTTCTTTTTTCAGTTTGACGCATTGAATCATTCTGGCCATTGTTATCTCACTGCTTCGGTTAATTGAGGGTATCTTAACGGGAAAGCGGCCGGATAAACATGGATTCCCTTCAGGAAGAGCAGCTGATCTCCAGTTTTTTGCCCCATTCAGGGGGCTTCTCGGCAAAGTGTTCAAAATCAGGGTGCTCATCGCAGGGTGAGGTCAGCACGCTCATCAGGTTTTCGATTTCCTGGTAGTCACCTTGCTCTGCCTTTTCGATCGCCTGTTGTGCCAGGTAGTTTCTGAGAATGTATTTCGGGTTTACCTGTTTCATTCGTTTCTGGCGGCTTTGCTCGTCCAGAGGGTTTGTTTTCAGCCTTTCCCTGTATCTATCCAGCCAGGGGGCAAGTGATGGGTGGCCAACAAACGGCGCCAATTGTTTACCCGGTTGTTTTGCAGGAAAGTTGCTGAGGGTACGGAAGAACAGCGTGTAATCACAGCGACTATCGTGCAGTAGCTGCAGCAGATCGCGAACCAGTTCTGCGTCTTTCTCCTGTTCCACCAACAGCCCAAGCTTATCGAGCAGCAAACGGGTGTAGGTTGTGGTGTAGATTTGTGGGTATTGGTCCAGCGCTTTCTGGATTAAGGCAACATCATCAAACAGCGGAACCAGCGCCTGGCCAAGCCTGCCACAATTCCAGTAGCCAATGTCGGGTTGTTGGCTGAAGGCATAGCGGCCAGAGTGGTCCGAGTGATTGCAGATATATTGCCAGTTAAAATCGTCCATAAAACCATAGGGGCCATAATCAAAGGTATCCCCGATAATGCTCATATTGTCAGTATTCATAACACCGTGGGCAAAACCTGCGGCCTGCCACCGGGCAATCAAGGTTGCGGTACGATGCACGACTTCTGCATAAAACCGCTGATAGTCGCTGCCTGCCACTCCTTTAAGATGATGAAAGTGGTGCTCAATGGTGTAATCAGCCAGCGCTTTTAAGGCTTCATAGCGTTTGTTGTAAAAGAAGTATTCAAAGTGACCAAAGCGGATATGGCTTTTGGCCAGCCGGAGCAGTGTCGAGCCAGCTTCCGTGGTTTCCCGATAAACCGGCGTATCGCTGGTGACCACGCACAACGCGCGGGTCGTCGCAATGCCCAGGTGGTGGAGTGCTTCTGAGGCGAGATATTCCCGGATACAGGAGCGCAGAACGGCTCTGCCATCACCAAATCGGGAGTAAGGGGTTTGCCCGGCACCTTTGAGATGCAGGTCCCACTTTTCTCCCCGGGTATTGACCAGCTCCCCCAGCAACAGCCCCCGGCCATCACCCAGTTGGGGATTATAGACCCCAAACTGATGGCCGGAATAAACCATGGCCAGTGGCTCTGAACCGGGCCATGCACCGTTTCCGGAACCGATTTGGGTCAGTTTTTCCCGGGTCTCCCGGGTGTCTTCAAGGTCAAGCAGCTGGCCGGCTGATGGGCTAAAGGCCACCAGTTTCGGGTTCTCCAGGGGGGTTGGGTCCAGCCTTGTATAAAAGTAGTCAGGCAAGCGTGAGTAGGTATTATTGAAGTGTTGGCCATCAAGGTTCATCCCTGTGGTGCTCCCGAATGATTCACAGTAGACCAGTTTACCCTGTATTTGTGCGTGGCACATTTGTTGTCAAAATGGCTTGTGGTTGAACTTATAGGCAGTTTTTATGTCATACACTTTAGGTTATCAAGAAAAAAAAGGAGATTTGCGATGAGTTCTGTGGAACTGGGTGCGTTGAGTGCCATGTCTTACTGTTGGCACAAGCACGAAGACAGTTTCTTCGTTGTCCGTGCGGCAAAAGCCATCGCCGGAGCAGTGAAAGCGACTTTTGGTAAATTCACCGTCGAATTGTTACAAGAAGCCAAGCCTTTGATGTTATGTCATCCGGATGCCTGGTTTGCAGCACCGGTCAAACGGGCATTGGATGACTACGATGTATCTGTTGCACAGGATACTGCCCGACAACCGTCAACTGCGGGCAGCCCTCCCGCAACATCAGGTAGCCCTCCCCCATTACCCCAAGAACCTCGGGTACCGGTGAATTCACCATTCACATTTTCTTTAGACGAAACGGTTACAACCCGAGTTCGATTTCTAAGCGAAGCAGAGTCGACATCACCAGATGTGAGTACCGCTTACAAAGAGATGAGAAAGGAGGCAGGGGAATTATGGATTGAAAACACCTCGCCTAAAGTTGAAGTAATGAATTTAGATGCCATAGATAATATCGTATTTGGTAATAAAAACCATGAGGTTATATCGAAATATAAGGTTCAGTATCGTCAGCCAAATTGTAAATGGTACTCAATTGAAGAAGTGCTTAAGGTGCGTGATAAAAGTAATGGCCAGATGAAGTTGGTACGTGTCGGTTCGTTCAGTGATTGTCCAGACGGATCAACAGTCGGAGGGGCCGGTTTCCCTGGATACTCAGATGATAGTTCAAACAAGGTTGGCAATTATTTACAAAGACTCGAGGTTTATAACAACGAGGGTAATATTTACAAACCCTACGAGAATGTCAGGTTTGGTTTAGGCCCAGCCATTGATAACAATCGAAAGATAGGCAAATGGTGGAGTTGTGGTTTTGATGCACTGAGATTGGGGCTTTATCAGACTACAGGCTATAAGTTTTCTTTTCTCGTCTTGGTTGCTTTTTTAGAAGAAATGATCAACCACAGTTCAAATCCACAAGAAGCAAGAAAAATTATGGCTAATGGCAACTATCCTTTTGGCTTGTTTTCAATGATTCATTTGCTTATTTGGGTTAATCCAGACCCAAAATACCCGAATTTTTTGGTGGAAGAGGACTCTGATGGATATTATAAGCTTACAAAAGAAGCAAGAAAAAATGCTGAAAAACAAATTGGCGATATACGCATAGTCAATCGTGAAGACATTACGGATCCCACAATTTGGGACTCCTCATCAACAGCCATACTTGGCCAGCCTGCACACGCTTTTGGTGTCTATCGTAACAGAAAAGCAGATGGCACTTTCGAATATATGGTCTATGACCCTCACAACTTCGACGAAAATCGAGACTTTTATACTTCAGACAATGGTGAGGGTCGTATGAGTTTTGCAACCGCCGAAGAGGCTATTGAGTACGTAACAACATGCAAACCAGGTCACAATGGCAAGGTTGATGCTTTTATTAGAGTGACTGATCCCGTAATGTGCTTCCTGCGGGAAAGAATGCTGAAAACGAAAAATCGGCTTGAGGAAAATGGAGAGGGTTTCTAAAAGTTATAACGAACCCTGGCAATACACCCATTGACTCTGAAATTATCGGTCCAATGGCGTAAATATCGAAAGGTAATGGTGGAATTTCTCTTGATTTCCACCTTCGTACTTGCGTCCAACTCATAGCGGCTGGCATTCCGGTCAGTACCATGGATCAGGAAGCTTTCACCACCTGCAGCAAAATGCGCAGTGATGGCAATTGGATCTTTTTTGAAATCGTGAAAGCCCATCAGCCCAAGCTCTGGTTTGATGACCATAGCGTGGGTATCAATCTCTCCCATCAACTTCAGGCCAGCACCGAGTTGCACTAAGTGATAGGTTCCATTACTGACCTGATCGCAAGACGGGTGGGTCTGGGCAGGATCTCTGGCGGACTCGGTATAATCGTCGGTGTTGATGGTGTAATAACGAAAGGCTACCCTGGGCTGCCAGCTCAACTTATCACCGTAGGTGTAGCCCGCTATCATGCCTACTCCAAAGCTTCGGGTATGGTATTTTGCATCATGCTGATGACCACCCACGAAGCGGTGCCCGTTATTCTTGCCAAAGGAGTAACTCATTCGACCATCAAAGAAAAAATCATCTTCCAGGTACGATGAGTAAAGGCTGACGATATGGGTATCCGTGTCGATGTGGTTGCTTGAGCCGTCTTTTCCTTCTACTGTTCCGTTTGCATAGGTGTAGGCAATACCCACTGCTATATTTTGATCCTCTGCCAGAGGACTGTCTGCACCCATCGAGAAGCCATTGGTTCGGGCATGATAGCCCAGTACATGGTCCTTGCTATCCTGTGTTGCCTTGCTGTGGGTGTATTGCATCCAGGCAGTGCCAGCAGAGAAGATATCGCCGGTGCTGATGCCGGATATTTTGTCATCTTGAATTTTTTTATAATCACTACATGAAGTTTCAGAGTTTTTTGCTGCTGCATAAACACTTTGGATAAATGTTGAGGTGATTAAAGTTGAGGCTACTGAAAAAATGGTAATTGCCAGTATTTTTTTACAGCATGTCTCAACGCTTAAACCAATCATTCTCCGGGTTCCTCAACCAATGGTGCTTTGACACGTAAAGGATATGGAAAAGGGTTGGTCATACAAAATATTGTTT
>NZ_JAHHPO010001111.1 GCF_024606365.1 Endozoicomonas sp. ONNA2 | reverse complement strand
CCCCATACCTGTTTATTCATGGGCGCAAGATGGAACTGCCAAAGGCACGGGTCACCTTCATGAAAGGACAGCAAACCACCGGCTCAGCATTGATCAACGCCCTGCTCAGCGCTTCCGACAGCCAACCACCCGCACAGGAAAACCCGGTCTACTCCCTGCTGAAGTCACTGCCCCGATCCTGTCAAAGGCTCTATCCAGACAGGCCGCCCTGGACCGGGGAGGATTTTCAACTTCGGTTTGACCAACAGACCGAGGCAGAGCGCCTGCTCGATGGCAGCCCTGTACTTCTGCCGTGCCATCAACGCCGTGCCTTGCATGTGCTGTTGGCCAAGACGTATCGCGGTGATCGGGAGATTTACAGTTTCATCAAGGCCAAAATTACCGGGTATTATCCGGATCAACCCGCCGACAACCGGACCGACCGATCCGCCCTGGAGCACTGGCTGGCCCGACACCCAGCCCCGGAGCTGAGAGACATCAAGGCCGATTTCTGGGCGCTGGCCCGGCACTGTCCGGCCACGGTACACCAAAACATCACAGGACCGGATGACGTAAATAACAACTCGGTAAAAGAGCTGGCCACTTATGTGGTCGCCGCTACCCCCCCTGCACAGCAGCGGCCCATGGCGCAGCGACTGGGCGTCGATCTTCGGCTGGCCCGGCAAAAGTGCTTGTTTGACGGGAGCCTGCGCTCAACCCTAAAAGATATCCTCATCGCTCATCGGCGATCACTCAGGCAAGACACCATCATCAGCCAAACGGTCGGGATGCTGGAAAGCCAGATTTCTTTAATTCTGGATCAGACCGATCAACAGAAATCACAACAGATCCGGGCAATACTGGCCACGGCCTTTATGAATGATCAGTTACCCGGGCAGTGTCAGGATCTGCCCGACGTCCTCCTTGCCCGGCAGCGCCCTGACCAGTCCCGGCAGGAGCGGCGTCTGGAGCATTTGGCCCAGAGGGTCCGGGAGCATCCCGTGGTGTTCCTGCAGGGTGAGGCCGGAGCGGGCAAGACCTTTATGGCCAGGGCCATTGCGGCCAGGGCCGGTTATCCAGACTGTCAGGTGCTTCAGCTTGGGCCCAACGACACTCAGGAAGCCCTGTTTGGCGGACCGCAGCTGGTGAGTTATTCAATGGGCAATGGGGCGGAGGATCACCGCACCGAATTTCGCGAAGGGCCACTGCTGCAGTGGGCATTATCGAAAGATCCGCCCCTGCTGGTGCTCGATGAAGCCAACCTGGCGCCAGAAGGCCTGCTGGCCCCCCTGGCCGGTTTAACCCGGCAGCCGCCGGTGCTCCATTATCAGGGCCGGGAGTACACACTGCCTGAACAGCAACGGCACCGGATTATTCTCACCGGCAATCCGGACCATTATTCAGGGCGGCATCTGGATAACACATTAAAATCACGGATTCCCACCTTCTTCTACAACCCCCTGCCGGACACCGTGCTGGCCAACGCCATCATTCTGCCCAACCTGCCACAGGTCTGGCCTGAGCACCTGAAACACCAGGCCCGTGACCGGCTATTAACCCTGTACAGCCAGTTTCGGGCGCTGCTGGAGCAGACCACACCCAGAGATA
>NZ_JAHHPO010001110.1 GCF_024606365.1 Endozoicomonas sp. ONNA2 | reverse complement strand
CCGTCATCTTTCGCCGTGGAAAAAAAACGGGTGTCGTGTTCCCTGCGCCCGCAGGGATGAACCGTGTAAGTGTTGCGGTTTTGAGTTTGAACCATCGGTGTTCCCTGCGCCCGCAGGGATGAACCGGGCATCCTGGGCCAGACCATGACCGCCGACGAGTGTTCCCTGCGCCCGCAGGGATGAACCGCTGGAGCGAGCCTTGCAAAGTGATCGGTCGATGTGTTCCCTGCGCCCGCAGGGATGAACCGATGCGTAAGACGCTTGCCGAGCAGGCTGAGAAGTGTTCCCTGCGCCCGCAGGGATGAACCGCCTGGGATGGTGACGGGGGCATGATGGTTCAGGTGTTCCCTGCGCCCGCAGGGATGAACCGGAACTCGAGGAACTGGCACAGAGCGTTAAGGCGTGTTCCCTGCGCCCGCAGGGATGAACCGCGCCCCATGAAATCCAGCCGGGTGAAAAGTGCGTGTTCCCTGCGCCCGCAGGGATGAACCGCCCGCAAATTTGATAAGGCTCGTTCATTACATGTGTTCCCTGCGCCCGCAGGGATGAACCGTTGTCCGCGTTCTGGAACAGCAGGTCAATGATGTGTTCCCTGCGCCCGCAGGGATGAACCAGGGACGAGGCCAATAGGATTCTCAACGTGTTCCCTGCGCCCGCAGGGATGAACCGTGTCGTTAGACACAACACTCCTGCTACTGCTAGTGTTCCCTGCGCCCGCAGGGATGAACCGGCTCCATAGTGTCAGGTTAGGGTTATAAATCTGTGTTCCCTGCGCCCGCAGGGATGAACCGAAGGCGACTTCAGCAGTGATGCGGTAGTTGCCGTGTTCCCTGCGCCCGCAGGGATGAACTGGACAATAACATGTTATGTTCACCCTCGCCGGCCGCATTGTGCAACTTGTTCTTTGATATTGTTCTTTTTGTTGTTTGTATCGAGATTTCGATATTGAAATTGGCCTATTTTGATAGGGCATATCGAAAAATTCTTGCCTTATCCTGAAGGCTGTTTATGTTTCTGACACGCAAGAAAAAACCCGGCTCAAACGGAGGTTGGACTCCTAACCGGGTTTTTCTCAAACAGTGAGCTATTGCTCAGGGGCAGTATAGCAATGATTTCGTTCGCGTACACAATCGGGGTAATGAAAATGGTTCGTGTGCAAATAAACACCAAAGGACTCGGCAATCTCAATTCGACACAGAAATTTTTGCTGGTTGTGCTGGCAACTTTTGCCAATTCGGAAGGTGAATGTTGGCCAAGTCAGGGGTGCTTTCAGAAATAGTCGGGGCCAGTCAGCCCACAGTCAGCGCGGGTTTAAAGAAACTGGAGCAGGAACGGCTGATTGAAAGCTGTCATCGTAAAACCAAAAACGGGGGTAACACCAGTAAAGTCTACCGGATGCTGTTCGAGCCTTTTGTATTCAGGCATATCAGGGAAGAACAATACAACTGCTTCGGCCAACGAATCGACGATCCTCGCATAACCGATACTTCCTGGGCAGAAGGCTTCGAGTAAGTGAACATAACAACCGCATCCAGCCGACTGACGCGGCTGATGCAAAGGATCTGTGAACATCAATTCCCGTGTTCCCTGCGCCCGCAGGGATGAACCGGGTTCGATTTTAAAGCACAAAAGCCAAGACTGTTCTGGGGAATTCAAGCATCAGCCAAAGATAGCTGATTGCAGGACAGTTGATGTTTGAATAGTGGTTTAAGCGAATGATTGTACGAATGTCACCTGGTAAGGAATTGTCTGAAAATAACTTCCACATATTCAGATGTTCCACCGCAATCAT
>NZ_JAHHPO010001109.1 GCF_024606365.1 Endozoicomonas sp. ONNA2 | reverse complement strand
TATCAGGATAGACTGGATGGCAAGCTTGCAGGTGGGAAAAAACGAAGTACTACTGGAATTCATTGATAAGCTGAGAGCTGATAAAAAGTTAATTAAGGATATCATTAATGAAACGGATAAAGAAGGAAACACGGCATTGCTATTGGCTGCTAAAAACGATCATAAACCATGCGTAATAAAGTTGATAAAACATGGTTCTGATGTAAATCACCAAAATGGTGTAGGATGGAATCTGATTCATTTTATGGCCAGATCGAAAGAAAAAGTCGAATTTCTGAAAGATAAAGATTTTAATAAATTGTCTTATGATCATATCATGAAACCTGATAATAGAGGGAATACCCCATTACATCATGCAGCTTTTAAAGGCAATATAGAGTTTCTGGAGAAGATCTACATAAAATTTGAAAAACAAGTTGGTAAGAATATTTGCAATACTGTAAATGAGCGTAAAGGCACACCTCTGCATTTGGCTATTCAGGGAGATAAAGGCGATGCTCTACTAAAACTGATCGATATGTCAGAAACAAAACAGCAAGAGATTATATCAATAAAAGAAGCTCAGGATGATCTGGAAAAAATAAAGGATAAACTGGTTAATAAGTCGGCAAAAAAAACAAATAAACAGGAACTGTTCAAAAACAAACGAGAAACGGAACAAATATTGAAAAAAGCCAAAAGTCCATTTTCAAAACTTTTCAGATACGCTGCAGCTCACGGAAAATATGATTGTCTGACTAAACTTTACGAAAATTACGTTTCTAAATCACAGTTCATAGATATCAACTTCCCAGATCCTGAATCAAATGGTATGACCCCCTTGCATTACCTCGTCAAGTACTGGCGGCCCAGCAAGGAAAACGTTCATTACGAACAGTTTAAAAAGTGTTTTCTTTACTTGCTTGACTTGGAAGATATAAACATAAATACCCCTAATAAAGAAAATAAGACACCATTACACTTTGCTGCTGAAGCAGACAATCTTTATTGTCTGGTAAAAATGCTCGTCAACAACCCACAAGGAAAAAGAGTTTTCGAGGCTCTTAATAAAGATGATGCTACACCAGCTTTAGCGGCTAAATTGGGTAGTAAGGAATTGTCTGAAAATAACTTCCACATATTCAGATGTTCCACCGCAATCAT
>NZ_JAHHPO010000097.1 GCF_024606365.1 Endozoicomonas sp. ONNA2 | reverse complement strand
AGTGTCGGCACAAGGAGTCAGAAATATATGATTTCATATGGTTAGCTACTTATGTGCTCTTCGACCCCCGTGGTTCCAAAAAACGCTTTTCAATCTGTCTTTTGCAACAACCTCTCCCGTGTGGGGGGCAATTTTCATTCGGGGCTCTTTTCGCAAACTATTCTCGTTGACTCCTCATAACTTGGAGGGGGATCAAAATTCGATGTACCCGGACGGCTTAACCGATACTCCAAAGAACCATACGCAGGAGGAGCTGATGGTAATGGAGAATAGCCACAAGCTCCCCGGGGTTCAGCAGAATGATCATGAGGGCGCAACGGTGCAGGCATGTCGTCACAAAATTTTTCTTCCGACCGCAGCATGGGATGGCCGATTTTTTTCTTTAAAAAATCAACAATAACCGTTTTATCAAGCACCTCTGCCAAGGCAAGAGGGCTGTATTTGCCATGACCATTGACAGGCTCCCCCTTGTCCAGAAGAAGTTGGATCATCCTGCAGGCGCTTCGCTCATCCATCCATGATGATTGAACTGCTTTATAGATTAGTGAATCAATACCACTTTCAAGAGCAGGTATATAATAATGCTGTGTTTTGTCATTGAGTTCGAGACCCGCCAAGTATTCCATTATTTCCAATTGTCCATAGAAAACAGCATTTTTGACAAGAAAAGAACCGGAGACTTTATCAAGATCTTCTCCTCTGTTAACAAGATATTGAAGCACATCAAGAAAACCAAACCTTGATGCCAGGGACATCCAGTCAGAAACAGTGAAACGAAGAGGATATGTATTCAACAGTTTTTCTATATCTTTTGGTTTATTCCAAACAATTGCCCGTCGAAAATCCAGCAGTAACCTGACTTCTTTAGTCGTTTGTTTAAGCATTCCCTCAGTCAAATTGGCAGGCACTCGAATATGAGTCATATAACGATTTTTTTCTTCATCGGATTCATGTTCAGGCTATGCTGACTGACACTCAGATTATTAGCAGGTTCTGTATTTTCTATTTTCCGGTATCCTGCGATCAGAAGTTTAGTTTCAGTAAGACCTTGAGGCGTACAATACGACCACTCAGGACAGCAACAAAGAGTTATAAACGGTTCAGGTGTCACTTGCATTAAAATACTCTCCTTGGGTTGGTTCTTACGATAGACATTAAGCATCTGATTACTAATTCCAGAAGTAAAGGCTTTGAACCACTAGGAGCACAAAGGAAAAGCTCTTCTTTGCCGTGAATAATTATTTTGCTTAACTTTTCATCCTTAGGGGTGGCGCAAAATATTTTCACTCGCCATAAGTAGTTAACCAAATGAAATCATATTTTCTGACTAAGTGGCCAGTCACT
>NZ_JAHHPO010001108.1 GCF_024606365.1 Endozoicomonas sp. ONNA2 | reverse complement strand
CAAAGGGCGGCACTGCCTGCACGCGCTGAAATTTCTGCCATGGCTCCCACTGGGCAAGAAAGGTCTCAAGCGCTGCGTCCGTACAGGATTCTTCAATGTCGGCGCCAATACGGGCAATCTTCTCATCGTCAACACGAGCACAAAAAGCGTATGACATTTTTTGAGTTGCCCCGGGAATCTTGAAGAACCTGCTTAATTTAATCCGAAAAGCCAGCTCAACCTCAATCTGATCCATCCGGGGGAATGTTCGCATATGTGATCTGGCGCTTGCCCTGATCTTTTCCAGAATCATCATTTGCCGACCCAACGCCTTCAATTCTGTGGGGTCATGCTTTTCAACCGCCAGGGCATACGCAGAGGTCCTTAATTGTAATGTTTCCAGATCGTCCAGTGCCAGGGCCGCCCGGTCATTACAGGAGGTGATGGCATGCTCTATAAGCTCCAGGGCCGCATCCCGAATCTGGACATTACCGGTCAGTAATGAAATGACCGCCATCACCCGTTGAGCCAGAACAGGACGGGTAGCCGGGTTAAAGTAGTCTGCAGTGCGTGTCAGTTTCTCCATGAAGCTAATAAGGGGAGCAGCCTTGTCAGGCATGAGGTCAAGTTGCGGTGGTTCTGCATCGGATGAGGCCAGCTTTTGCCAAAAGGCCAGGCATTGCTCAAGATTTGCAAATTGCTGACCACGCAGCATTTCCCAATTAACATTGGCATGCAGCATTATTATTTCCATAATTGCCATTATGGCATGCACCATTTCCCTAATGAAATTGGCACGCATTTCACTATTGGCATGCACCATTTCCCTAATGTCATTGGGAAGATGGCTGTGGCGACCCTGTGAAGCTCGTCTATTCTCTCTGTCGCTGATATAACTGGGCAGAGCCATCAGGCTGGTGTAATTAGCATGATGAATGGTGCCTTTCACGAAGAGCCTCTCGGGCAGGGCACCCAGGGCGGTGCAACTGGTAAGATAAAGGTTACGATAGACGTAGAGGTGCTCGGGCAGGGTCCTCAGGCCGGTGCAGCCGTCAAGATACAAGTCATGCCCTACGAAGAGGTGCTCGGGCAACGTCAACAGGCTGGTGCAATCGGAAAGATACAAGTCATGCCCTACGTAGAGGTTCTCGGGCAACGTCGACAGGCTGGTGCAATCGGAAAGATACAAATCCCGCCCAACGGAGATTTTCCCGGTCAGGGTCGTCAGGTCAGATCGGCCATCAAGGTGAAGATCCCCCAACACCAGGAGGGTCCCGGACAACTCCCTCAGACCGACGCAAGAACCAAGATAAAGGTTACCCCGCACGGAGAGGTGCTTGGGCAGGGTTGTCGCGGGATGGGAAAAGGTAAAGTCACCTTCAACCAGGTAATGAACATCATTGTCAACATTCTGTTCTGAAATCAGCCTATTCAACCTGGCGGCGGAAATGGTTACTAACTGAATGGTCGTACGATTTGCCAATGATTCGGTTTCTAATGAGTGAGTGTCTGTTCCAACCTGTGGGAGATAGCTTGGACCATCTGCATTGTTATTAAAAAAATGTGATAATAAGGCTGAATTATGAGAAGAAAATAAA
>NZ_JAHHPO010001107.1 GCF_024606365.1 Endozoicomonas sp. ONNA2 | reverse complement strand
CCATAGTTCCAGAATTAGAGTGAAATGGGAAAGTTATTTTTAGACAATTCCTTAAAGAGCGGCCAACAGAAATTCCAAAGTGGCTGGCAACGCTCAATGACACTATATCCCCCAGACATACGCCTTCCTGTAATTGCAGATCATTCATCATTAGTCGCAAAGGGTTCCATGCCAAAGAGAAATCTGTGACAAATCTTAAATTCGTCACAGCTGACGGATTGGGGGTCAGAGATATCCGTTGGAGACGCTGCAGCAAGTTACGAATCAAGATCTGGAACCCTTGCATCATGTCTCTAGGTTGTGCCGGAGTACTGTCGTTAATAAATGAGAGGGTGTTAACTTTAAACGCTAATCTGCCAAGTGCCTGATAGTCTTCACCCCACATTAAATTAAAGACCTCCTGCTCATATTGCGCCAAATAATTGGCCATCCCCTGCGGCTGACGGAGTTGATTGACAAGAGCTATTGCATCCGGGTCTCCCGCAACGCCACGCTGCACCGCAAGGGTAAATTCATTGCGCATTGCAGAAAAACCCCGTAAAAAATCCAACAGTTGCGGGACCATGTTGTCTTTGGCAAGGGCATCTTCAGCCCTTATCAGCCACCTGATTCTGCTTAAGAAATCCTGCACCGAAAGGATCATTCTTTTTGAACGATGGTGATGGGCTACTGTCGTTGAGCTAGTGGTCGGGGCAGGCGCGATGGTGGTGTTGAACTCCTGAATCATGTCATCCAACCCGGCTGCTACGATATCGAAATAGTGACGAGCGACATCAGGGAAAGTGGCATTAGGGAAAGTGGCATTAGTGAACGTGCCATTGATCGTTTCGGCGAAGGCTTCAATGCCTTCGAGCAGCATAAATCCGGCAAAATCCCTGGCACTGTCCTTAACAAAGGTGACTAATTCCGTGAGGTTAAAGGCCGGAAACAGTTGTTGAAAATAAGCCAGGTCATCTTCGTACATGCCAAGATTGGTTGATTTGCCCATGTCGTCGACTATGGCGGTCAGTTGCTGATCCAGTGTTAAATTGGTAGCGGCCAGCGAACTGGACAGGGCCAGGGTGGTCCTGGCGGGCACGATGTCGGTAATGCCGCCGAATGAATGTGCCGGGATAATACTGTCAGTCCAGGGAGGCAGGGTGTTAACCAGTGAGGGAGTACTGGTTGGTAGTAGTATCGGGGCGGTGGCAATGCTTGCAGAAGCAGAATCCTGGACAGTCGGGCTTGCATAATTAAACGACGACGTACTTATACCAATCGGACTGGAAAAAACCGAAACAGAATCGGGATTGGCTGTTGTTGACGTTGCTGATGCATTGGCAGCAACAGTGTCCTTGCTGGAACCGGACAGGCTGGACCGGGCTGGGAAAGCCGTGGTGGCGTTCATGGTCGTTGCCGAACTGTGCAGCGATGGCAATGAATGAATACCCGTTGCATGGATAGAGGCGGCACTGTTCACCGAGGCGGATAACCCCATGGACGTTGCCATGGACGT
>NZ_JAHHPO010001106.1 GCF_024606365.1 Endozoicomonas sp. ONNA2 | reverse complement strand
ATGGCTGCAGCTCCTGGTAATCGCGAACATTGTATGGGATCACCAAACAGTTACCTCCATAGGTAGCAAAAACACCTAAACCCAAAGAGAGCTGGTCAGAAAATTTATAGGCAACTGTTGGCTGGAAATTAACGATGGTTACTTGAGTTTCATCGGCAAGATATCGCCCAGCCCAGTCGTCATTGTAGTCTGTGGATGAACCAAATGGCGCATATACACCGAAACCAAACGAGAGTTGATCATCTACAGGCATTGAGAAGTAGCCAAAGGGGATCACAGAAGTTTTCAGAAACTCATCATTGCTGCTGGCTCCCACAACGTTTCCTTCACCTTTAAAATCCCCATCAGGAACAACAACAGCCCCACCCACAGTCACCTGCCGCTCTTTCAGCAATGCAATACCCGCCGGGTTAGCCGCCAGAATAGAAGCATCTTCCGCATTGGAACTCCGCCCGGCATAGGCAGTACCTGCAGCAGCTGCTGAAGATTCATTCAGGGCAAAACCGGCAGCACCAGCCTGCATGGCCAGCGTCAGCGTTGACAGGGCAAAGAAGGATTGATTGATTATTTTCATTAGTACTTCCTTTCAGGCACATCTGGAGATGCATTTTTATTATTGTGCGAATGTCGTGTGACTTTTCGTAAACGGATAGTAATACATTTGTTAAAGTTTGAAAAGCAATGAACTCCCGGTGAAGCACTTTCCAACAAAACCGAACAAGCAATTTCAATAAGTTTGACATGTACACTCTCCGCTCAGGACGAACGGAGCCTGCACGTCAACAATAGAATGAACCCATCAATTACACTGAAATCGTTTACTATAAATAACAGACAACCGACAACTGACAAAAACCACCCTGCTAAACCGAAACAGTTGCTGTCCTGCGCATATTCCGCCCATCAGCCTTGCCACCGAGCAGCAACCTGGCCAGGGCTGGCATCAGCCAGATAGCGCCAATCATATTCCAGACAAACATGAAGGTCAGCAGAATGACCATATCCGCCTGGAATTTCAGCGGCGAGAAGATCCAGGTACCGACGCCAATGGCCAGTGTCAACCCGGTAAAGGTGACGGCTTTACCGGTTATCGTCAGGGTTGCATAGCAGGCTTCTTCCAGCGACATACCCTGCCTCATAAAGCTCTCTAAACGACTATAGATGTATATTCCGTAATCCACGCCGATCCCCACACCCAGGGCAACAACCGCTATGCGAATGGTATTACCGGAGTTGCCGCCGTCTTCCATATGACAAAGCATATTCTGGATAAAAGGGTGCTGCAGCGGCACCATCTTCTGGAAACTGGCATCCATCCGCAGTCCGGTCGCCAACTGCCAGGCCAGAAACAGTGAGACCAGCAGGAAAAACAGGCAAACCCGCAGACGATTATTGAAAATCATCTGCTCTATTATCGATTCACTGGCTTCTCTGGACAAAGAGGAATAGCATGAATGATGATAATTAGTCGTCTAAAAATAACTTTCCCACTTTAATCTTTTTAATTATTGCCTGAATTCAAGTCAGAGACTTTTGGTGACTACTTCATAAACATCAGCAGATAGACCCGGTGTTGCTTTAATTCTCTCCAGTGCTTTACGCATCCGTTCACGACAGCCAGGCTCAAATTTGCGCCAGCGGGTTAACGGCGTCATCAGTCGTGCAGCAATCTGCGGGTTCTTGCTATCAAGGTCCAGAAGCTGATCCGTCAGGAACTCATACCCGAGACCATCCACCCGGTGAAACTGCCTCATGTTGCCAGCAAAACCACCCAGCACAGCTCGCAGCTTATTGGGACTGGTGGCATCAAAGATGTCATGTTGCATCAGCTTGAGAATATGCTCCAGGGTGCCCAGTGATGGGCTGGCGGCCTGAACCGCCAGCCACTGGTCCATCACATTGGTATCGTCCTGATAACGCTCCAGGAAATCCGCCAGTACTTCCTCAATCAGCTCCCGATCCTGACAGCCCGCATTAACAATACTGGCCATTGCCGCAAACCGATCCGTCATATTGGACGCACCGTGATACTGCTGCTCTGCCAGCGCCAACATGCCTTTATCATCCAGACTGGTCAAATAGGACAGGCTGATATTTTTCAGTGTGCGTTCAGCAATATCCTCCGCTTCAGGGCGATAAGGCTTACTGCTACTTAAAGAACGCCACAAGGTTTTCAGTGATTCACTGTGCGCTGACGCAATCCCATGCCTTACGGTCAAGCGTGCCTGATGGATAAACTGCGGGTAAACCTCTACAGCCTGTTCTGCCAGGGAGGCCTCCGAGGGTAATGACAGCATTTCCGCTTGCACCGCAAGGTCCAGAGACTCATCAGTGATAATCGTTCCAAACGCCTTGATCAGGCTGTCATCAGGAGGGCACTCCCTGCCCTGCTCCAGGGCCGCCACCATTTCATCAATAACGCCACTGGCCAGGCGCTGACTGGCATCCCACCGGTTAAAGTGATCGCTGTCGTGTTCCATCAGGAACAGCAGGTCATCACGGGTGTAATCATACTTGACCCGCACCGGCGCAGAGAACCCTCTCAATAGAGAAGGCAGTGGACGCTCTTCTATATGTTCAAAAGTAAATATCTCTTTTTGCTGTTTGACATCCAGTACCTGATCGGTGTCGCCGACTTCATTGAGGGGCAGATCTTCACCCTCACCGTCCAGCAGGCCAATACGAACCGGGATATGGAACGGCAGCTTTTCCTTCTGCCCCGGTGTCGCAGGACAGGATTGCTCAATGGTCAGCCGGTACTGTTTGCTGTTTTCATCGTACTCATCGCTGACCTTAAGTACCGGCGTGCCTGCCTGGCTGTACCATCGGCGGAACTGGCCAAGGTCACGGCCAGACGCATCCTCCATGGCCTTGACAAAATCTTCACAGGTTACGGCCTGGCCATCATGGCGGGCAAAGTAAAGATCCGACCCCTTGCGGAAATTCTCTGGCCCGAGAATACCATGGATCATTCGTACGACTTCCGCCCCTTTTTCATAAACAGTGACGGTGTAGAAGTTAGAAATCTCAATAAACGACTCGGGCCTGACCGGGTGCGCCATGGGCCCTGCATCTTCGGCAAACTGGGCGGTGCGCAGAATGTTTACATCCTCAATTCGTTTTACCCCCCGGGAGTTCATATCCGCAGAAAACTCTGCATCCCGGAACACGGTAAACCCTTCTTTCAGGCTCAGCTGAAACCAGTCCCGGCAGGTAACCCGATTACCGGACCAGTTGTGGAAATACTCGTGGGCAACAATCGCTTCAACCCGCTGGAAACGGGCATCGGTGGCCGTTTCCGGACTGGCCAGCACACAGGCTGAATTAAAGATGTTCAGCCCCTTGTTTTCCATGGCGCCCATATTGAAATGATCCACGGCGACAATCATGAAAATATCCAGGTCGTATTCGCGACCATAGACCTGTTCATCCCACTTCATGGATTTCTTCAATGAGGTCATGGCGTGATCACACTGATCAATATTGTGCGCTTCGGTAAACAGTCGCAGCGTCACCTCACGGCCACTCATGGTGGTAAAGTGATCTTCCACATACTGCAAATCACCCGCCACCAGGGCAAAGAGGTAGCTCGGCTTTTTAAAGGGGTCTTCCCAGGTCACATAGTGCCTGCCACCGTCCAGTTCGCCACGTTCCATTTCATTGCCATTGGAGAGGAGTACCGGGTAAGCCGTCTTGTCGGCGATAATTCGGGTGATAAACCGGGACATCACATCGGGGCGGTCAAGGTACCAGGTAATCTTGCGAAAACCTTCTGCCTCACACTGGGTACAGAACATGCCATTGGATTTATAGAGCCCTTCCAGGGAGGTGTTTTCCTGGGGCTTGATGCGGCAGACAGTGGTTAACGTGAACGTTTCTGTGGGTGATGTAATCCTGAGCAAGCCTCCCTCTTCCCTGAAGTTTGAAAATGGCTGGTCATCGATCTCAAGCGAGACCAGTTCCAGATCATCCCCCACCAGCACCAGCTCAGGCAGGTTTTTTTCTGAACTGTTTTCTGCAGCTGACGGATGATCAAGGTTACGTCGGATACTGAGCACTGAGGTAACCATCGTATGGTCATCAAATAGATCAAAAGTGAGGTCGGTCCGATCAATCCAGTAGTCAGGTGCCTGATAATCTTTCAGGTAAATCGCTTTTGGTTGCGAGTCTTTCATCTTGTTCATCCTGTTGTCTTTTTCATAAGCGTTTTTACAAGTGTTTCTCAAGGAGAGCGTTTAATGAACAGCCACGCTTACCTGATAGGCGGTATGTTTACGAATATTGACGACACCATGATCAAATATCAGGTACTGTCCCTTAATTCCCAGTAGCGTCCCTTCAATTAACGGCTCCTTGTCAAAGGATCGGGACGTCACTTTAGCGGGGTACTCAATAACGGGATAATCAATATTCACAACGTCAGACGGGTCTGTACCTGCCAAAGGTTGTATTGCCTGAATGCCAAATTGCTCCTGCAATGCGGTAATCCGACTACTGTTCATGTCCAACAATTCCCGGGCGCTATCCTGCAGGTCCAGAGGGTCAGCGGGTCCCTTCAGCATAGCTCGCCAGTTGGTCCGGTCATTAATGAATTCCTTGAAAATCACTTCCAGCAACCCTGACTGCTGCCGGGTAGCCACGCGGATAAATGGCAGCGCCTGGGTGGCACCCTGATCAATCCAGCGGGTTGGCACCTGGGTTGCCCGGGTAATGCCAACTTTCAGGCCGGATGAGTTGGCCAGATAGACGACATGATCTGTCATACAGAATTGTTCTCCCCAGGCCGGATCACGACAGGTACCCTGATCATAATGGCATTTTTCCGGACTCATGATGCAGCTGTCACACTGGGGCAACTTTTTAAAACAGGGGTAGCAGAACCCCTGGTTAAAACTCTTTTTGGTTTTCCGGCCACAGTGACAGCAATGAATTTCTCCCTGGTATTTTATGGACAATTGACGTCCAAGCAGGTCATTCAATAGCAGTAGTTGATCGCCAACGGGCAGTTGGTAGGTAACCTGGCTGTTTTCAGTCCCGGTGAGCAGGTCTGAATGCATTTTACTGAGCGAACCGGTGATAGTAGACACAGTTGTACTCTTGTGTAGGGTAAGAACGGCCCTGTTATTCAACAGAGCGACATAAGTAGTTAACCAAATGAAATCATATTTTCTGACTAATTGACCAGTCACTCTGCTGCCGTGCAACTCCGGTCACATAGCTAAGGATATGCTTCCTGCGTTGCGCCTTGCATAGTAACTGTCCACTTAGCCAGAAATATAC
>NZ_JAHHPO010001105.1 GCF_024606365.1 Endozoicomonas sp. ONNA2 | reverse complement strand
GTGCTGGCACTGTGCTTCGTTACAACTCCGGTCACATAGCTACGGCTATGCTCCCCCGTTGTGCCTTGCACAGTACCTGCCCAAATAGCCAGAAATATTCGATTCCATATGGCCAGCTAGTTTGAATGATTTTTTTCAAGGCTTGTTTAATGCCTGACCACAGGAGCTGGTGTTTATGTATTTTTCTACCTATTCCACTTCCGTTAACCCTGGCGGGGTTGAGCCACTGCCGGTCAATACTGGGGATAAAGATAAAGCCTTTACCCGGGCATCCGAAGAAAAAACCTCAATAGTATTCCGGACTACCAGTGGTGCCCTCTTCAGGTGCAAGCTGGCTGACGCTGATCTGTTGCTGCAGCTGGGTTGCCATGTATGTTCAAATTTAATCAATACGCCAATCAGGAGGCGTGACTCAACTGCAATTCATGATCCTTCCCATATTATTGAAAGCACACCCTGGCCGCTGGAGAGCGCACCGGGTGGTCAGTGCGGGGTCATAGACCTGGCACGGTCGCAGTTGCCCTGCACGGCACCTTTACAAGACGAAAGTACTACTTTACCCCAGCCCGCTGACATTCGGTGCGCCAGAAAACAATACCCCGTGGTTAATCAGTTTGCACCGTGCCAGGTGTTGACTGAGTTGTCGAAAAGCCAGGAGATTTCTTGTGCCAGAGACGTAATGCTGAATAATTTCGAAGGCGATGAACACGCTCCTTTGAGCATCGAATGCGGCAAATGGCTGTCTCTGCATGATCTGCCACGCCATTTCCATAATGATGAGGAGCATCCCGCCCGCACGCTGGCATCCGTTTTACCTACACCCAACCAGGAGATACCACCTGAGCCAGCCACTGCCAAAGAGCCCGCAGGGGCATCGGCAGGAGCACTTGCAACGCCGACAATAACCTATGCCCAATACGAAGCCATGGTTAAACAGTTTGGGGATGTACTCAATGGCTTTGCGGAGCTGAGACAAGCCTATCAACTGCAGGCAGCTAACATCAATGAACTGTGCAGAGCCATTGTTGGCCAGCAAGGACAAATACAGAAACTAGAGCAGGAACTGCAACGCCAAAAAGCGGATACCGGCAACGGCGTTGCACTCTGGAAGATATCCGGTGTCAAACAAGCACTTGAAAACATCAGGGATGGAAATAGTCAACAACTCACCAGCCCCTTATTTTATACATCTAAAGGCTATGCATTATATGGACAAATTTATCTTACTGGTGATAGTGCTCATCCGGGCAGGGATATCAGTGTGTCCATAGGGCTTGTGCCATCACTTTATGATCCGATTCTGCCCCGGCAATTCGGGGGGGCTGTGCGATTTGAAATTCTTGGCAGGCACGGTGAGGTGATACACCAGGATGTCATTCTTGTTGATCAAAACGCTAACAATCTTCAGAACCCACAAAATAATCCCGGGACTTCTGCCAATTGTGCGTTTATAAGCCAGAAAAATATGATGGACAAATGCCTGGTAGACGACGAACTCTTTATCAGGTTCACGGCTTAAACATCCAAAGGGCATTAGAACAATTGATGAATGCCCTGAATGGGTAAAAGGTTGATTACCTGTGAATGAGAGAATCAGACTGCGGATTAAGCCGATCTTCCGGATTTTTTTTGCCAGTGCAGTCATTTTGCAAAATCACCTGGCAAGTCGATCAGACGTGAAACCTGTCAGTGAATAGCCCGGGAATTGGCGATTGAGTATTAGTATATTTTCCCTCCAAATCCCCATAAGCAATGGCACTGCAGATCGTGTCATCATCCAACTGCAACTCGTGAGCGTAATTCACACCATGAGGAAAAGCTTTTCTTCCTGACTCTGTGCGTTACGTTAATTGCCTTTATGTTCATCCGGTCTGATTCTTAATTCGTTCACTTATCTTATCCTGCATGATTATTTTTAAAATAATCAATCTGGCCCCTAACATCTTTATTGCCCATATCAAACTGATAAAAAGGACTCACTTTATGTCCTTCTGATTGACCATATATACCGAAACTTAAATGTGTTAGGCTTCCTGACTTATGATTATTTTTGTAATTATACCTGATTGCCCGATGTAATTTATCATACGTCATATTCGTATTACCCTTTTTGACTCCCCATCGCCGAGCCCGTTCATCATTAGCGGATTGATCCTTCCTGAAAATTCCGCATTCTTCATTTACCCAGTGAATAATTCGTTTTTCTTCCGGTAGATTCAGTTCCTCAAGCAAAAAGCCGGGTATCTTTCCACTAGGAGGCTGTCCGAGAATAGACTGCCCTACTG
>NZ_JAHHPO010001104.1 GCF_024606365.1 Endozoicomonas sp. ONNA2 | reverse complement strand
TTGTTAATCTTGCCCATGGATGGTTCGCTCCGTTTCTTATTTTGAATGATGTCCTACCAAACTCATTCTACTGTGGCTCATTTGAAGCCGTTTTGGGAACGGGGCGGACCATTCCATTAGGTCTTTCCTTTTGAAAGTCATTAGACGTTTGGGTTTTCAGCTGGACAGTCAGGAATTCTTACGTTAAGTCTTGAACCTTAAAATCAACGCCAAAGATCAAGACCTGTCTTGTATCATGAATCTTGCCGATGTTCAAAAAGAAAGACCTGACCCGATCTTCCTGAAACAAAATAACAGCAATTCACGTATGGCCAAGTTCTAATCTTTGCCGTGCGAGGGATTTTGCCATTTCCCAATCTCCTTGCAATGCACGACCTTCAAGATTGTCCGAAAGGGATGAAATTTTTTCACCCTGTTTAATCCGATCTGAAATGGTTTTTAACGCCTTGTCATAATTGCCATCCAAGATTGCCTTGCATGTTTGATATTTTAAATTTCCCGTTGCATTAGCGGACGTAGATTGAACGGTATGATTTCCTAATAATGCATCTTCTGCCATTACATCTTCATATGATGGTGGTGGTTCATAGGGTGGTTGATTTCTTTGTACTGGATTCATATCTTTAATTCTCTACTAACAACAGGTAACCGTCACACTTCTGCCAAGAGTTTAGTGGTTTGATTAATTTTTTTCCATTTTTTTTCCAATTGACGCGATGCCTGCGTTAGATGTGTCGTGTTCTTTTTTAGTTGAATGATGGTAAGTTCAATGAAAATTAGCAACTATTTTTACTCACTCTGTATTATTTTTTGGCCGTTTTCTCAGCTGAAATCAGTTTTTTAAAATGAATTACTGGTCGGCCAGCTTCTATGTTAAAGAAAGAGCCAACATTGTGTGCCAATAGCTTTCGGGTGATTCTAGAAGCCATATGCCACATATCCCTACACCAGCTTTTTTCAATGTCAAATCGTTTGGCAAGCTGCCCAATAACTGTTTTAATCCGTCGTCTAATCCGCATAATTAGTCTAACAAGTTAGGTATTGTCCCGGAATAACTTCTTCATTTTAATCAGTCCGGGAAAATGCCGCAGCCCGCTTCCCGCCATCCGCTGCCCGTAAAGCACAAGTGGTTCCAGCTTTTCGGGAAGCGGGCGGCGGGTAGCGCCTGTAGAAATGTCGAAGTTATTTCAGGACAGTTCCTTAGGTCTTTCCTTTTGAGAGTAATTTCTTTTGCCATCCGCAGATGTGTCATACTTTGCCACCCTATTGATGAATTGCTGACTGAAATTCGCAAGCTGCTTCCTTGAAGCTTTTTTAATAAAAAATCCGGAGGTGGTTAATCTCCGGATTTGGTATTTTCTTTGTTTATGATTGTGTAGAAGTCAAATTCTCACACAGTGCATCCCAGGCAGCATCTGAAACTTCTACTTCAAAGCCATCATAACCCTGCCAAACTTTAACAAGATCTTCATGTTTGTAATCAAGCCATTCTAATATATTTCCTCTGATTTTAAAGGCGTTTTCCTTCGTATCAGTTTCGAGAGCTAATTTAGATTTATCTGCATTGGCATTTTTGACATTAAAACCCCCTTTCTGATCAAGCCTATGGTGTATTAGTGTACCCACATAAACCATCAAGTCGTCAGGTTTCAAACTTTTATCAGATTTCAAATCATTTGATTGAAAGCTTTCAGCTGAGTCTTTACCGTCCGGATAAAATTCTAAAAAGCTGCCATCCTTAATCAGCATCTCCACCAACCGATTGCCTTGTCCATCTACAATGGCAATGTAACCGGGGCAGACAAAATGAAAGTATGGTTTTTTTGTACCGAAGCCCCTGAGCGTTCTTGATGCGGCAGTGGCAACTTGACCATAAGCTCCCTCTTCATTAATGGATACTGTGATCTTTTGAAGAATTTCCAGATCATAATTTGAGGGTTGGCCTAACCTTGATAAATCTTCAGACATTATGACATTGGCTCCAAATGTCTGAGAAATTTTGTCGAGTAAATGAGTGTCACAACTGCCGTCTATTTTTATCTTGGGTAGTATTAGATCGATCTCTATTTTACGGCCATTTAATCCGTCAATCAAGTGATTGATTGTATCAGAATCAAGGTTGTTAATCCCTTTCGGACTATCATCAGCCGGTGTTATTGCGACTAATTTAAGATCTTCACCATTCACTGATCGGAATTCTTTGCCAATGGCACCAAACTTTATGTTATCAAAAAATTGAACATTTTCAGTAGACTTCATCATCTTGACGTTTTCAATAATACTTCCGTCTGCGCAAATAAATTTGCCTGAGGCCGTTTCTTCTTTAGAAAATGGTCTCTCCCAGATACCCTCGAATTCCATTACATTACCAATTACCGTTTTAATCTGGTCTCGTCGAGTTTTAGAATGACCATGAAACAATTTTTTGATTTTTCCATTGGTCTTCTCTTTCACAAAGTCTTCTGCGACGTCGGCCAGGCATCTGTCCTGGTCAGGACGTTCCAGCTGTTCGGTTTGATAACATTCAGACAGTATCTGATTAAGCTGCTCATTCATGACGGCAAACTCAGAACCTATAAAGTTAGTGCTAGACATTGCCTGTTTCTGGCCTGCATGCTTAGGGTAAGGGTGGTTAACACTGAATTCACCGAGTTTATTATGGATTTGAGCCTCCAGATCATCAGTTAATTCTTTTTCAGAGATACCCAGAATCGATGCCTTTCTGGCTTTATCATCCATACTCGCCAGAAGCATACCCAGAACCGAAAACAGGCTGGTAGAAGACACTACCTTGCTTTTATCGTCCCTGGCGCCTACGGCGCTCAGAATTCCTAATGACACTTTATCAATCAGTTTTTTTACAAGATACGAGGCCTGTGAGGTGGTTTTGAAGGATCTGTTTCGCACATTTAGTACTTGCGATGACAATGGTAATTGTCTTGATGAATGTCCAGTAGGCTCCATAATATTTTCTCCTAACTCTGATAATAATTAATTTTTTATTAATAAGGATAAACACACTGCTTCCATGAATTGCGAACATCGCATGCTTTTCAAATAGCCGTAATTCCGTGTTATGTAGCATTACTACGAGTTAACTATTCGCTTTCAGAAAATTCACTAACCGGTTAGTTATTTACAATAACCAGAGGGTTGCCATAGAAATACCTTTGAAATGAATCAGAGTTCAGGTTTTATTAATTATTCAACAGAATGGAATTTTCCTGCGTCAAGGATGGTATTCCAAAAGACCATTTCAACCCGGGAGGCTGCCCGAAAATAACCTCCCGGATTGATTCAACCAGCAGGGCGACAGAATCGGTCGAACGATCATCCCGATAATAGGATATTTAGCTAT
>NZ_JAHHPO010001103.1 GCF_024606365.1 Endozoicomonas sp. ONNA2 | reverse complement strand
ATCATCAGGAACACTGAGTTTAAAATGGGAAAGTTATTTTTAGACGACTCCTTACCGCTTACCGCTTAGCGCATAAACAGTTGAACAAATGGCAGGAATCCCCGTAAAAATTGTCGTGTACAGTGGCAGTGGCTGTATTTTTCACTAACTTAATCATTCAAGAAAACCCTCGAGTGCCGGGAAAAGGCAGTATTTCCAATAATGCAAAACAGGAGCGACTTGAACAATATGATTCCGGGCAATATCACGTCAACTGGCAGTTCAGTTTCCTCAAATGACCTTGGCAGCAAAGGTGCACAGGCGGCTACCGATGAATCAGATCTGCAAGTCTGGGCAGAAGGCAGGTCAAAAGCACGGAAAATAAAACCTAAGAAAAAACGGCGCTCAGATTCTTCTGGCAAGTCTTTTTCCGGGGCCGCCCTTTGTGCATACAACAACCCCGGGCACAGTAATGTCCAGGGGCTGTTTGATAAGGGTCTGGAGTCCCGGCATTGCCAGCGCTCAACCGGGGCAGCGGCAACCTCTGATACTCCGGCCAGAAGACATTCTGATGTTCGCTTGGCTGCCCGACCGGGGTCCAACAAGGTTCTTTTGAATCGCCCGGAGTCCAGACCTCAATATAAGGCCCCACTGGTTGATATTGGAGCCAATCTGGCCGGACACAAATTTGGGAATCTCCCCCTGGTTATTGCCAATGCCGTCAGTGCAGGGCTTGGTAGCATCATGATAACGGGCACTTCTATTGCTGTATCTAAAATGGCCCAGGAGACGGTGAACAATTGGCTGCATGACGGTTTGCACTCTTCAAAAGCCTCTTCAGATTCCTCCCGATGCGCTTTGTACTATACCGTGGGATGTCATCCACACAACGCCAGGGATTTTCAAAAAGATGGTGGCATAGCGGAAATGAGAAAAATACTTGAACGGGGGGGCAGCCACTGCATTGCGGTGGGTGAGTGTGGCCTGGATTACGATCGTGATTGGTCGCCTCCTCCAAAGGTGCAAATAGATGTTTTTGAGGAACAGTTGGAGCTTGCTGCAGAGCTGAAAAAACCACTGTTTTTGCATGAGCGAAAGGCCCATGATGACTTTATCAAGAGTTTGAAAAAGTACATCAATCAGTTACCTTCACCCATTATGGCCTGCGTTCACTGCTTCACCAGTAACAGTGAGCACCTGAAGGCCTACCTTGATCTGGGCTGTTCCATCGGGATTACCGGTTGGGTAGGCGGCAACAATAATAAAGATCTGGTGGATGCATTGAGTTCTGTGGGTTGGCATGCCCTGCGGGACCGCCTGATGGTTGAGACTGATGCACCGTTTTTAAAACCTTATCAGGTAATGCCCAAGTCGTCAGATTCCAAAAATGAACCTGCTAATCTGCCCTATGTGGTCCATGCGCTGAGCCAGGTGCTCAGTGTGGATGGAGAAGAGATTGCTGCTGTAACCACAGAAAATGCCAGACGGATTTTCTCACTCGGTGACTGACGCAGGATCGTATTTTAATTAAACAATTTGTTTTTTTGGCAAAGTTTAACGAAACCTGCGGAATTCTCCATTCACAGCGCAAAGCGCTTGGATGGAGATGGGTGGGGCCGCCCAGGTGGGGCCGCCCAGATAGCAGGCAGCCGGAATGCCGGACCACCGTAGAGGCCTGCTATTTCTCTGGCCGTTCCTGTTTCTGGATATATCTTTTGAGCACTCCCAATGGCGCACCGCCAGCAGTAATCAGGCAATAAGTAGTTGGCCAAATGGAATCGTATATTTCTGGCTAAGTGGACAGTTACT
>NZ_JAHHPO010001102.1 GCF_024606365.1 Endozoicomonas sp. ONNA2 | reverse complement strand
CAGCAGTTGCTGCGTAGGGCAGTCTATTCTCGGACAGCCTCCCGGGAGGCAATTAACTTGTTGAACCTTTTTGCAAGCCATGGGTCATAACTGGCGTTGTCCCCAACGATAACCGGCAACAGTCAAATTTCATCGTCTGGAGTTCTAGCACATGATTAATGTAGATTCGGCCGGCGGTTGTCTCCTGTGCCAACCAACCGATGCCACCCCATCCCCTGACACAGGTATGGTCAACTGCGCACGAGGCCACGCGTTTCACCGTGAGTGCCTCATCCGGCAAGATTGCTTTCGGCAATGCCCCCGTAATGACTGCGATGCCCACATTCCCTGCTTTGTCAAGCCTCTGGCTGACCGCCTGGCCGGATCATTGCTGCCTGTTCTTGGTCTGGACTGGCTACTGGAAGGCACGGTCATGGCTGATGTCGCGCAATCTGGCGTTTCCCTTGCCAATGCCCGGCAGTGGGTCTCTGAGTCGGAGATTTTAATCGGCTACCTCAGGCATTCACTGCCCGAATCACTGCGCGGTTTAACCGGTAGATCAGCGGTAATCAGTATTGGCACAATGGCCGTGGTGGCTTCAGTTGCTTATCTGTTGCAATCGCAGCCAGAGCTTTTTGGTTTCCGGTCTAATTCTGCAGATACTCCCTGAGGGAGCCGTTATTGCCGGTAGGTCAATGCATGTTTGCCTCGTCCCCACGGTCGTCCGTGGGAACGAATACCCAAAAACCGTTAAGGCAAAATCCCATTTAACCTCCGCAACTCCGGTCAAAAACAGCGTGTTGTACTCCGCTATGTGCATGTGGGAGTATCAGCGCTTCTTTGCACCGGTTTTGAGAGACCTTGCTGTCTGATGCACAGGGGCCTGAGGGCTCAGGAAATCGTCAGGGCAGCAACAATGGTCGCCAACACCGAGTCTGCCGCCGACGCATTATCCGTCACCTCAGCTTCTGAGGTAACCAATACGGCCACTTCGGCATTCAGTAACGCATCCGCCATGGCAGGCCACTGTTCATCATCACCGTTAATCACCAATGGGTAAAACCCACGATCAAACAGTTGTCGTTCAATAACGTCAGCGTGCTGTCGAGCAACCCTGAAAATACCGCCTTTCTGACCCATGCGCTGTTGCCGATGGACTCTGGACAGCGAATCCCGACCATGGGTACTACGCTTACTGACACCCCGCACCATACCGGCGGCAACCGTATCGTTACTGATCCGGTCAATAACAATAAAGGCACCGGTCTGACGGTTACGCCGGTAGCTTTCCACAGGCACTGCCCTGGTCAGCCTGAGCTGACACAGGCCAATTTCATTCAGCGCCAGCTGCCCTGCAGGGTGATGGGCCAGGGCGTGCACATCAACCCGGTGATCAACTCCGGCAAAACTGCCCGAAACCTTGCCAGCGGAAAACTTGATCTGATACTGCCTGCCAGGACTCATGGGCTGTTCCGCCATCCACACCAGATCCACATCCAGATCAGCAGCCACCTGAACACTGCTGTCCCGGCGCACCAGCATCTCACCACGGCTGATATCAATTTCATCGGTCAGGGTCAGGGTAACCGCCTGACCCACATGGGCCTCAGGCAGTTCGCCATCCCAGGTCACAATGCGGGCAATGGTGCTCACCTGCCCCGAGGGCAGTACCTTGATCTGATCACCGGGCTTGATCTTGCCTGAAGCCAGCGTTCCTGAAAAACCACGAAAATCCAGGTTAGGGCGATTGACATATTGAACCGGGAAGCGGAAGTCATCCAGGTTACGGTCCCGGGCAATCTCGACATTTTCCAACACGTCCATCAGCGTACTGTCACGATACCAGGACATCCGTTCGCTGCGGTGTACCACATTGTCGCCTTCCAGCGCCGACATGGGCACAAACTGGATATCACCCAATTGCAACGGTTCTGCGAAATCCAGGTACTGGTTACGAATCTCTTCAAACCGGGCCTTGCTGAAATCCACCAGATCCATCTTATTGATGGCCACGACAATATGCTTTATGCCCAGCAAGCTGGCTATATAGGTATGTCGACGGGTCTGGGTCAGCACACCCTGACGGGCATCAATCAAAATAATCGCCAGATCACAGGTGGAAGCACCGGTTGCCATATTTCGGGTGTACTGCTCATGCCCGGGCGTATCGGCAATGATGTACTTACGTTTTTCGGTGGAAAAATAACGGTAGGCCACATCAATGGTGATGCCCTGCTCACGTTCTGCCTGCAGACCATCCACCAGCAGCGCCAGATCCAGTTTTCCCCCCTGGGTACCTGCTCGTTTACTGTCGTTTTCTACGGCAGCCAGCTGATCTTCATAAATAATTCTGGTGTCGTGTAAAAGACGGCCAATCAGGGTGCTTTTACCATCATCAACACTGCCACAGGTAAGAAAACGCAGCATCTCTTTCTGTTCATGACGGTTCAGGTACTCTTCGATATCGGTGGCAATAAGTTCAGATTGGTGTGACATCAGAAATACCCTTCCTGCTTTTTCTTTTCCATGGAGCCGGCACTGTCATGGTCGATCACCCGGCCCTGTCGCTCAGAGGTTCTGGTCAGGAGCATCTCCTGAATCACTTCGGTCAGTGTATCGGCTTCAGATTCTACGGCACCGGTCAACGGGTAGCATCCCAGGGTTCTGAAGCGTACTTTGCGCATACTGGTTTGTTCACCCGGTTGCAGGGGCATCCGCTCATCATCCACCATGATCAGGTTGCCATCACGCTCCACCACCGGGCGTTCTTTGGCAAGATACAATGGCACAATAGGGATCTTTTCCAGGTGGATATACTGCCAGATATCGAGTTCCGTCCAGTTTGACAGCGGGAACACGCGAATACTCTCGCCCTTCTCAACCTGGCTATTGTAAATATTCCAAAGTTCCGGTCTCTGGTTTTTCGGATCCCAGTGATGATTTTTATCTCGAAAAGAGTAAACCCGCTCTTTCGCCCTGGATTTTTCTTCATCCCGACGGGCACCACCAAATGCAGCATCAAAACCGTATTTATCCAATGCCTGCTTGAGTGCCCGGGTTTTCATGACATCGGTATGTTTTGCGCTGCCGTGGGTAAATGGCCCGACGCCCTGCGCCAGACCTTCCGGATTGGTATGTACCAGCAGTTCAAGACCCAGTCTTTCTGCCAGTTGATCCCGAAACTCAATCATTTCCCGGAATTTCCAGGTCGTATCCACGTGTAATAAAGGGAAAGGTGGTTTACCGGGGTAAAAAGCTTTCATGGCCAGATGCAGCATCACGGCAGAGTCTTTGCCAATAGAGTAAAGCATGACAGGGTTTTCAAACTCAGCAGCCACTTCCCGGATAATATGGATGCTTTCCGCTTCCAGCTGTTTTAGATGGTTGAAGTCTTGATCCGACATGCATTTCGACCTAACGCGAAGTTATTGTTGTGCTCTAAGTGAAATACTATCAGTGAAAATAGAATAATAAATTCAATATCTATATTTTTTTTATATATCAATATAT
>NZ_JAHHPO010001101.1 GCF_024606365.1 Endozoicomonas sp. ONNA2 | reverse complement strand
GCCAGTGGCCGACTCCAGCGGATATTCAACGGCTCTTTGCTTTTGGCGATGAACAGTTGGCCGTTTTTCATGCTGAAAGCAGCCTTTGTCAGCCGTATACTTTGTCTTGAATGTCTTTTTTTGAATTTGGGGTATTTGGCCCTGCCAGCCCAGAAGTTCTTGAAGGCTTCTTGTTGGTCCCTGAGTGTTTGTTGCAGGATCACGCTGGATACGTCAGCCAGAAATGGGAACTCTTTCTTGAGCGACACAAGCCGTTTTTCTACCTCAGAGTGGGATATGGATTTCCCGTCTTTGTAGTAGGCATCAGTGCGAAAACGGAGGGTATTGTTATAAACAAAACGACCACAGCCGAACGACTGAGCAAGGAGTGTTTCCTGTTCTGGCGTTGGGTAGAATCTTTCTTGGCTCTTTTCGGCTTCCAGACTGTTGAACTACCCTTTGTTGAAAAAGTAGCCAACGGCAGGGTTATTCATGAATATAGGACGAATTTCCGATCTCATCAGCAATGAAACCTGTTATGAAATGATCCGCGAGAACCGATGGCCTGATGATATTGTTCGCTGCCCGCACTGTGATTCTGACCATATCAAAAAGAATGGACACGACAATGTACAAATAGAGTGCCAGCATTATTACTGCAAAAACTGTAAGCGTTATTTTGATGACCTGACAAACACGGCTTTCTCTGGACATCACCAGCCGCTTAAGGTCTGGGTTGCCTGCCTCTATTTAATGGGGCTGAATGTCTCCAACAATCAGATTGCTCAGGAACTCGATCTGTGCCCCAGCGATACACATCACATGACCACGGTATTACGAACAGGTGTGGTTGATCGAAAGCCTGAGGTCACTCGGGGAGGTTGAGTTTGACGAGGTTTACATTGTTGCTGGTCACAAGGGCCACCCTGAAGCATTAAAAAAATCTGGAGCGTCCACCAAGAAAAAGGAGGCTCAAAGGCGCTCCAGGTCGTGGTACACTTGAAAAGCAAAACCGGGGTCACAAAACCGGGCAAAACCGGGGTCAAAAACCGGGGTCACAAAAACCGGGGTCACAAAAACCGGGGTCAGGTCA
>NZ_JAHHPO010000096.1 GCF_024606365.1 Endozoicomonas sp. ONNA2 | reverse complement strand
CGGCGGGTAGCGGGTAGCGTCTGCAGAAATGTCGAAGTTATTTCAGGACAGCTCCCAAGAAGTGATTCCGGACCAATTCCTGACATTGCCAGTACGACTAACCATAAGGTCAGTGACAGGTGTTACACAGCCAGTTACCGTGAGATCTTTGCCAGCCACTATAAATCAAACGGGGGATTCCAATGGATAATCTGCTTAATAGCGTACTGATTGACAGCGTGCGTCCACAACTCAGAGACAAACTTGATTCGGGAGAATATCAGTGCCGCAACTCCGGTGGGCGACCCTACCTGACCGATTCCGAGGGTTCAGTCCTTTGCATTCATAACGGAGAGTTCAGTGTTATCCGGGACCAATCTTTCATAGACAAGGCACAGAATTTTTATGACCTGCTTCCGCCGGTTTTTAAAACGCTTGCCCAAAGAAAGATCATGGAATCAAACCCCCAAATAGCCGGAGCATCACTCCCTGCACGCTGCTCCGGTTCCACCACCCCTGATTCAGCCCTGCTAACACAAACCCAATGCCAGCTATTAAAAGCAATGGTTGAAGAAAAAGGCGTTTTTTTTAATCTGGAGGACCGGGCGATCACCACATTGGATGAAAGCACTTGCTACCGTCCCGACGACCTTAATGGCTTCACAGCGTCCAAAGATATCAGGCCGTTGGCCAACTTTGCGGCAATTGAGAAACAGTATACGCAATGGGCCGGGGTGGATGCGCACGGTAACGCAACGGCGGTGCAATCACTACCGCAGCCCACATCGAGTTGCCGCCCACCGTTGCCTCCCCAACCGCAGAAAAAGGACGTAAAAAGTATTGGCGCCGTTATTGACTATGTGACTCCGGGATATCACCCACTGGTAATTTTTGATGCAGACGATACCCTCGTTGCCCGGGACGTTATTAATGGAGAGGCAATCGTGGTTGCTGTTGAAAAGGACACTGCGGCAACCCTCAAACGCCTGAAAGAAAAGGCACCCGACGCACAAATTATAGTGCTGACCCAGGCCACGGCAAAAGCAACCAGAGAAAAGCTGCAAAAAACCGGTATCAGTGAGCAGCTGTTTGACAGTATCGAAAGCGTTAACGACAAAATCGAAAGCGGTGCCGACAAAAAGGCTACAAAAGGCACGGTAATGCAGCAATACATCCGGCAAATGGCTGATCGCCCGGAACAGGTTTGTTTCGTTGATGACATGGATGTGATGTTAGATGATGTGGAAGCAACCTGTGCAAAGTTGCAAATCCATTGCACTACTTTCCTCTACACAGGAGCAGAAGAGCATCGAGACAGGGTCTGTGCCAATGTTTTGGGGGTATCGGTGGAGGAATTTAAACGTCAACAGAAAATGATGCAAAGCGATAGCCGCCCATAAAAGCCTTGAACCACAAAGGCACAAAGGCACAAAGAAGAGCTTTTTTCTTTTCCTTTGTGTCTTTGTGCCTTTGTGGTTCCCCTTCTTTTCAGGGCCTTTTGCGACAACCTCGAAGGCGGTGGTATGGATTTTAACGCCACCTGGCTACTTGCGGACCACAAGATTTGTCGAGACAAGAAAGCCCCGGGTCTGCCTATACCAGCAAGGATGGAAAAAGCATATTCACAGACATGGGCGACAGTTTTAACTTGATATCACACTTGGGCTTAATGCTAATAAATCCTTCTTCATGCATCTGCTTCAAGACAGGCCTGAGTGTTTGCTCGCCTTTACCAATCTGCTTGCATATAGCCGATCTGGGCATCGGCCCGCTTTTCAGCAGTAGCTTATAGATATCCCGGGCTTCTGGCCTTATTGGTGCGGCATCTTCTGGCAATGCGTTTCGCTCCCTCATGGCAAAGTAGTAGTCAATCCGGCTATTGAGCTTTTGGGCATCGTAGAGGCCAGCAAAAAACCTGATCTGGTCCAGTGCTGTATCGATGAAATATTCCGTGAAACACATCAGGCCTTTATCAGACAGCTGCCCTCTGCCATCGGTGCTGCCTTGCCTGGGTTTGTCCGCTTCAGCCAGCGCTTTATAGTATTCTTTAGTCTGCAGTGCAAATCCCCGTGTCACTGACCATAAGCCATAGCCGCTGAGGCCAGTCAGTTTTTTCATATAGCAATCAGTCAGCAGCCTTATAGCTCTGCCATTGCCATCGATAAATGGATGGACCCACGCCAGCCGGTGATGCATAGCAATAGCTGCCAGTACGGACTGAGTGGCAAACAACGTCTCGGGGTGGTAGGCCCGGATAATCCAGGACATATAGCCAGAGATATCTTCCGCCTTTGGCGGGATGTGCCTGCCGACCTTTACGTCCCTGTCTCTGTACTGCCCGGGAATCAGTTTAAGGGGCGTACCATCCTCTTTGAGAAATACCTGCCCATGGACATCTTTAACCAGAAGCATGTCATCCGGGACACCGCTATAGAACATCTTGTGAATCCCTTTAAAAAAAGCCTCAGACCATATTTGATCAGAGTCTGTGGCATAAGCGGCCAGCTTGAACTGCGCTTCCTGGTGGGCCAGTATTTCAATGATGTCCTTTGCCAGCTTTGCGGTAGCGTACTCGTTTTGATACTTCTGAGCCTGCAGAAGGTCTTTTGGATGCGTTGAGTTGCCTTCTATTTTGTTGCTGTAATAACTGTTGACCATCCTCAGCAGCCAATCGAGGGAGCTTCTGATAGCGGAGGGGATCGAGGCGTTCAGGGCTGCATCTTCCTGCAGCAGGTTCATCAGCTTTACCTGATAATCGCCGGACAACCGGTCGTTGGTAATGTAGGGCGTGATGCTGATCATTATTGCTACTCAATCCTTCTATACACAGAAAACAAGCGGGCAATACATTATAAGGAATTGTTCCGGAACAACTGCATCATTTTATTCAGCTCGGGAAGATGTTGCCGCCAGTTGCCCGACGACCCGCGCCCTTATTCAGCAGCTGACTGCCAGCCTGGCAGGCGATAACGTCAGCGCCTTCCCTGTGGGTGATACCTTCTTATCGCCACCGCTGGCAACGGCTGCTCGGCAGTCCTGTCAGGGCATGGTATAAAAAAATTGTCTTAATTCAGTTTTTTTAACAAATAAACGATATTTAAATTCGGTGATTCCTGGACTAACTTAATATGCAGTTATTCTGTTCTTTGTTATTAACTGGATATCCGTCGTTTTTTTTAGAGTTTATTTGACTTTTATTTCCTGTTGGCTTCAACACTCTTCAAAGCATCTACAACCATCTTCAGACATTTAATGTCGTTCAAGGTATATGTAATGAGTCGTTCAGTAGTTATATTGAGAAAGAAAGCCCTGGTTCTGGGTATCAGCTCTGTGCTGGCCGGGTGGAGTGGCAGTGGTGGTTTGTGTGCTGAGGAGTTGGATGTTGCACCTTCTGTTGGTGTTAAACCAGCAGTTTCTTCTGTAGCGTCTCAGGACAATGCTGGAAATCAAGGTCAACTGACCAGCCTGAGTACTGGCGCAGCAACAACAATGGTTGTTCAGGGCCAAAAGGCCAGCTACAGAACAGCTGCTGACACACCGTCGCCGGTCATGAACATCGCGCCCGGCGGTAAGCTGATCATCAACAGACAGCTGAATGTTGTGAGCGGCGGCTACCAACAAGACGGTACCATTGCGGTTGATTTAACGTCGGCTACTTTCTCCCGGACAAGTGCGACACCCCCGCTGGTCACCGCCGACACCATTACCATCGGCCCTGACGCCACCCTGGAATTTGACAGCACCAATACCACAGAGGGTCAGGTATTGATGAAGGCCACTGAACAAGACATCAATCGACCGGTCACGATTGTTGATACTTTCCCTGGCACTGACTCGGCCCAGTACAACCACTTTTATGCCACCCTGACTTCCAGTGATGCGAAGTCCAGCGATAAGAAACTGATGACTATTGCTGCCCAACCCATGCAAACCTACATCTGCGATATGGCGTCTGCCGGTGGTGCCCCAACTTCTGCGGTTCGGGCGGTGGATGTTGCCGTTGCCCCGAAAAATTCAGCCGAGGCCGCCGCTGCCCGGTCCCGCACCCGGACCACTGGTGACCCGCTCAATACATTTGTGGTCCAGCGGGCCACCACCCCGGCCAGTGCCGCCCAGCTGGCCAAACAGCTGACCCCCAACGATACCGGCAGCAACATTACCGCCACCCGCGATGCCCAACAGTTGGCCAGTAAAGCCATAGATAACCGCAATACCAACCGCCGCACCGGCCTGAACACCGGCGATATGGTGGAGTCCGGGGGTGTCTGGATTCAATACGCCTACAACAACGCCAAACAGGATGAGAAAGACGGCGTCTCAGGCTACAAGGACAAAACCAATGGCTTTACCCTGGGGGCCGACTGGGAGCTGGACCCGATGTTTGATGCCGGGGTGGCCTACACCTACGCCAAGTCGGATATCAGCGGTGAAGGGGCCGGTTCCGGCAGCAACATGGACAGCAAGAACCATATCTTCACCCTGTTCGGCTCCTATGCCATGGATGATATGTTTATGGATGGCCTGATCAGCTATGCCTCCGCGGATAACAAAGGCAACCGTAATCTCGGAACGTCTTACAGCTACGACAGCAAGAGCTGGGGTTTCGGCCTGAGCGGCGGCATCACCCTGCCCGCCAGTGAAGAGTGGAGCTGGCAACCTTTGGTGGCCTTTAATTACTACCGCATCACCACCGACGACTACAGCGAGTCTGCCTCTTCGGCGTCAAGCTTCCTCACCTTCGATAGTGTGAAAAACGACGATTACACTATTATGGAACTGGGCGCCGGTGTGCGGCTGATGGGCGATATCGAGAGTGCCGACCTGGCCTTCCGCCCGGCCTTCAAACTGATGGCCTTCCACGACTTTAAAGACGACCCGGTCACCATGACCGCCCACTACGCCGCCGGTGGCAGCAGCTTTGTGGTGCAGGGTGCCAAACGTGATACATCCCGCTTCCAGTTTGCCGCCTCGGTGGATGTGGACCTGCAGGATAATATGCTTCTGTCGTTTAACTACAGCCATGACTGGATGGATAACTTCAAGTCCGATGGGTTTATTGCGCGGTTGCGGTATGATTTTTAGCGCTGCCCGCTGCCCGCTGCCCGCAAGAGCATACTTGGTTCGGGGTTTTGGGTAGCGTTGTTAGAAAGTTAGTTCCGTGTGTGTAGTTGTTATAGAGTGTGTACAGAGTTGCCTCCCCTTGCGGGAGGTTTTTTTTGGCGATCAGGTAGCCATGTTTGGATAGACATTAACCCGGATATTACATAGCAGAAAACCGATGACTTTACTCCGCTATCATTTTGGGGATTGTACGGAACAGCTGCCTTTATGCCAGTCCTGAATACAAAACACCATCCTGGAAACGGGCAAATGAAAACCGGGGTCAAGGCTTGATTCTTGACACCAGCCGGTCATTTATTCTGCTGGCTATAGTTTCAGGCGGGTGAGAAGGTGATGTTCAGTTTGTGCCCGGTCGCTTCGGCGTATTTTTTCAACATGCCCAGACTGGGCAAGGTTTTGCTGTTGGCACTTTCAAGACGGCAGATGCTGGATTTCCGGGTGCCTATTACCCGGGCAATTTCTTCCTGGGTCATCCCGGCCTCCTGCCGCATGCGAATCAGTTCGCGGCGAAGCGCGAAGAACTCTGCCTTTTTGGCCATGGCGGTTTGGACATCATCACGTTCAAGCATTTTATCCCGAAACGCTTTATAACTTGAGTTTGCCATGCTGTACCTCCCTCATTCGCTGGTAGCCAAGCTCTAACTCTCTTTTTGGCGTCTTTTGAGTTTTTTTTCCGGAAAACATGCAAAATCTTGCGCTCACGATATGTACGCTCTATATTTACGAGCGTACACACCCTCAGGATTTTGTGTTATGTCTACGCAGCAGGAACCAGAACAGACTAGCCAGAGCGTAACCCTGACTCAGCTTCGCAAGAATATCTATCAGCTTGTCGATCAAGTGATCGCCAGTGGTAAGCCATTAACCATTGCACGGGGGGGGACTCTGTTAAAACTGGATGTTGTGGCCAGAGCTTCATCAAAGCTTGGTAATCTTAAGGTCCGCGATACATTGCTACCACCTAATAAGCCAGATGGTCTTGAGAAAGCGATCACCCATCAGTGGGAGCCAGATCATGGTTTTGATTGATACGCACATTGCGGTCTTTCTGCACAGTGGTGATTTGGGCAAGGTTTCGCCATTGGCTCAGGAGCAGCTTGAATATCATGATATTGTTTTGCCGGAACTGGCCAGGCTGGAGCTTCAGTATTTGCATGAGATTGGCCGGATTGCCTATACCCCTGCCGAGATAGTGGCTGACTTGTATGGTGATGTGGGCATGGTTTGTTCAAAAACGCCCACCGCAGGCCTGGTACAGTCGGCTTTGGTTATTCACTGGACGCGGGACGTTTTTGACCGGCTGATTGCCGCTGATGCCATTTTTTGCGATTGCCCGTTGATTACCCGTGACCAGCGTATCATTGAGCATTTGCCCCAGGCGTTCAGTGCCCGCTGTTGAGCCAGAACCCTTGCGCCCCCCTCCATCTTCTGCATGTCGTAGCCCGGCCAAGCCCAAAAACTTTGTGTCTTTGTGCCTTTGTGGTTCTCTTCTTTAAAAGCTTTGAACCACAAAGGCACAAAGACACAAAGGAAGCCTTTTTTGTTTGCCAGGCATCGGGCCGAATGTTATTGAACCTGACAACCTTGTCAGTCAATCGAGTCACAGGCATTGGTAAGCTACAGGTCATCAATAACTGTTATCTGAAGCTTTATTTCAACAAGGAGGTTGAATTATGAGCAATTCAATAAACCAGTTTTCCGCCAGTACTGCATTTGCTTCTTCGGCCCACAAGCGCCAACGCTCCTTGTTTTCAAGTGTCTGTAGCGCTACTGGCAAGGCGATTGCCATGCCCTTTCGCCTTGCCTCAACGGCGGTCAATGGCGGTGTTTTTGCGGCGTATTACGTTACCACCCTGGCTACCAGCGGGCTGGCTGCCGTCGGGGGCACTATCTTTGGTATGGTCGACATCGCCAACGATGCTGCCCAGGGAAGACCACATAAAAAGCTGAGTGACTATACCGTTACAGCCGCCCGGGAAACCTTCAATTTTATTTCCAACGCTTACTACAAACTGCCAAAACATGGGGCTGAAATCATCTTCACCAGTGCTGTCGTTGTTGCAGTAACGACCCTGGCAATTATGGCAGGTGCCGAGGGAGGTGGCAGTAGCGGTGGCAGTTCAGGTGTTTGTCATGGACACCTGTGGCTACACAGTCCCCATTACTGCTGTGCTGGCAATACTCCCCACTCAAGTGAGCGGATACGCCCTGAAGATGACTATAACCCTTCAGGTATCACCGCTGCACTGCATCCGTACCGACCGGCTATTGTCCTTGGACGTAAAATCATGGGCAAAACCACCGATATCGTGAATCGTGGCCAGGAGATTGACTAAACAATCATCTACCTTCAGCAATGAGCAGAATTTCACCGGTTCTGCTCGCCCACAGGAGCCGCGCCCTGCGGCTGTTGAGGAACTGCCATGAGAAAGAGTGGTCTCAGGCGGTAATTCAGCAAAGCAATGGTTCAATGAACGGATTTAACGCAAACCCATGTCTTGCATCTGTTAATGCCTTTCCACCGGGTTATCCGGAATCACCGTTAAAAGAAACGGTGGTTTTCGGTTCACAAAAAAACACGGTTGCCTGTTCTGCCTGCATACCTGATTCACGCTATGAAAGATATATCAGAGCAGCAAATCCGGGCATACCCTCCAGGTCACTGGATGATTATTCAATTTCTCATTTCCTGCCCCTTAACAATGAATTAACGCGCCCTGAATTTTCACTGGCCAGCATTAATGAAATTTTCTCCGATAAATTTGCCAGTGGACCGGTTGGTGGAGAATTTGCATTCACAAACTCTCAACCACTGGCATTCCCCCCGGGAATTTCATCAGCCAGTTTTGCTCAGCCATTATCACTTCCAGTTGCTCAGGCGGGTCCGCTGAATAAAGACAGACAAGCGCAACTGACAATGCAAACCATGGAGTCTGCATCACGTGAATTCTATGGCTTTGGTCAACCTCTGTCCGGGAAAGTGATGGCTGCCAAACCAAATTACGAACAGTCTGAGAGACGGAAGGCGTCCAAACGGGCTTACGAACAGTCTGAGAGAGGAAAGGCGACCAGACGAGCCTGGGCGAGATTGAAGAGAATGAAGATTAAGATGGGTACTCATAAAAACAGAAGAAACGCCAACTCAAACGCTCGTAGTAAGTCGGACACATTGAAATTGAAATTGAAATTGGCCAAAGACTCGTACACCGGATCTGACAGAGACAGGCTGAAAAAAAAGATAAGAAACGCCAAGTCAAACACTTATACCTCCGCCAGAAGAAAAGGCTTCAGTGAAGAAGAAGCAAGGCAACAAGGGGAGTTGGCAGCGAAGGCAAAAGAAGCAGAATTATTCGCCACTTCGCTTACCGGTTACCTGACTGACAATCAGACAACATGAGTTTCAGAGTTGGTAATTTTTGGTGTTCAAACTAGACTAAAGACTCAAGGAAATTGCTAATGGACTAATCTAAAAATCTTACAATCAGGTAATTAAAAATGCTAAGCGTTGCAGCTAATATTCCATCCTTAAAAGATATTAGCCAGTTTGAAATTGGTGATACATGTCATCTGACGATACCCTGCCAGCATTACTGCAAAATGCACTTCAAAGATGGCACCATCCGTGAAGTCAAGCTATTCACCCCCTCTATAGATTACCTGATAAACAATCTTCCTGAATCAAAAGTGAAAAACTCCTTTAGCAAGTATCATTTTGATCAGTTAATGTCCCATATTTCAGAGTCAGAAAAAGTGACGCACTTGAATAATTTGAAAAGTTATATTCGTTTAGACGCCTGATGGATTCCCAGTTGGGTGATCATTAAACTTACCCCCATTTTCAATGGCTTTCGAATGGAACCACAAATGCCCATAGCGCGTGAAAATATTTTGCGCCACCCTCAGGAATGAAAAATGGTTGAGCAAAATATTTTCACGGCAAAGAGCAGGAAGTTAAAGAAAATCCTTTCTTTGTGTCATTCGTAGTTCCATCTTTAACCACCCCAAGCGGGGAGTAAGCGCTTAATGTCTACCCCGGGATCATTGATCAGTCTTCTTTTAATACACGACGATAAGCCGTGAACTGATCACCAAATCTGTCAACACCCTCCCGGCGGAGTTCAGGCGCAAGGTGTGTCAGGTAATGGTCCAGGGCACTTTGACCAGATACTCGATAGCGAATGGAAAAACCGGTTGAATAGGGCCTTGCGGTCAGCTGGTCATCCGCCATCAGGCTAAGGATTTCGGCACTGTGAAATCCTTCAGCCTTCAGCACAGCCTCAATGTGCGGTTTTAGCCAGGCCCTGAACTCATTCACAATATCACTATCCACCAGACAGTTGACTTCATAGATAATCATACTCTCCCCCCTGAATAATTGTTTTGCAAAATAAATAGTAGTGGGTGAATGAAAAAAATCAGACTTTTTGCACAATATTTAAACCATGCCGAATGGGCAGCAGCACACTCTCCAGGTTTGGATGCTGGTAAATGTAACGGTTCAGATCGGCTATCACCCGTTCCCTCTCTTCCTGAGGGGCAAGCACCTTCCCTTTCCAGAGCGCATCGTCAATCACCACCAGGCCATTGGGGCTGATCATGGGCAGTACCAGCTCGAGATAATCCCGGTACTTTTTCTTATCTGCATCAATAAACACCAGATCCAGGGTCTTTGCTGCCAATGTCGGGATGGTATCCAGCGCCCTGCCAAAGAGCACGTTGATTTTATGGCCATGGGGAGACCGGTCAAAAAACTCCTGGCCAATGGCAATGGACCGTGGATTCGTCTCACAGGCATACACCACGCCATCATCGGGTAAACCCTCTGCCATGGACAGCGCGGCGTAGCCGGTAAACATACCGATTTCCAGCACGGTTTGACTGCGACTGATCTTCACCAGCATTTTCAGGGTCTGCCCCACCAGCCGACCGGAGAGGTTAACGGGGTAACGGGTTCTGGCCACCGTGGCCTGAGCCAGCTCTGCCAGAAGCCGCGACTCACCGGACGTCATCGCCTGACAATAGTTTTCAATGGCTGGATCAACCACCCAATCCATGCAGGATACCTTTATGATGAAAAAGCCTTGAACCACAAAGGCACAGAGGCACAAAGAAAAAAGAAAAAAGAAAAAAGAAAAAAGAAAAAAGAAAAGCTTTTCTTTGTGACTTTGTGCCTTTGTGGTTCCCCTTCTTTTCAGGGCCTTTTGCGACAACCCAAAACAATGGCGTTTACACCCAGGCACTCTCTTTCTTGCGAATCTTCAACATCGGCAGGAACAGGCCTAGCAGAATACCTAGTAATATCGTTCCACCACCAATAAGAAACCATCGTAGCTTATTATCTCTGTCCAGCTGGCTGTATTCCGCCTGTAGTACCTGCAGCTGGTTTTTCAGCCGTTCGTTTTCTTCAACCAATTGCTGGTTACGGCGATCGATCGCCAGGGGCTCAGCAGAAATTTCCTGAAGTCGTTTCAGCTCCACCTGCTGGCGATCCAGTTTATCATCAGCCTTGCCAAGTTCGGCGGTGACCTCTTGCAGCTGACCATCCCGTTCAATCAGGCGTTGTTCCAGCGCCTTGTTATCTGCCGCAATTTTACTGGCCCGGTCCAGGGCAGCGGGTAACTGGCGAAAAGCCGGTGGGTTTATCATCAGATATTGTGCCGGTACATAACCTTCCTGATCACCGTGCTTCACTTTACTGAAGCCATTGCCAGAATCTTCTTCCAGCAGTACCAGCGCAGTGCCAGTCTTCAAGCCACGATGAAGAATCCGGTATTCATTACTGGGCCCACTGCGCATGGGCACATAGGTAGTATCCGTGATATATCGTGTCTCGGCACAGACCTGCCCGATCCATAGCAAACTGAACAGAACAACCAGCCAATGTTTTTGCATTTTCACAGGTATCAGCATCTCAAATTACGGCAGAACTTTTTTAAATGGTTTGACAATGACCTGTCGATAAACGCCAGCCTCTATGTAAGGATCTGCATCGGCCCAGGCCCGGGCTTCGGTTAAACTGGCAAATTCGGCAACCACCAGACTCCCGGTAAATCCGGCCTCCCCCGGATCATTGCTGTCTATGGCAGGACAGGGGCCAGCCAGCACCAGCCGCCCTTCATCCTTTAATTGCTGCAGCCGCTCCAGGTGCAAAGAGCGTGCCTTCATGCGCAGTGGCAGGCTATTATCGACGTCTTCACTGAAAATAGCGTAGAGCATTTATTTCTCCTCAGTCTGAATATGTTTTGAAATCACCAGAAACTGACCGACCACAAACAGGAAGGTCAGAATCAGGCTGCCGAACACTTTAAAGTCCACCCAGATATCGTGGAAGGTAAATGCCACAAAAAGGTTAGCCGCCCCAAGAAAAACAAAAAACAGAACCCAGCTGATGTTCATCTTGAGCCAGATGTTGTCCGGCAGGGTGAGGGCGTGCCCCATCATCCGTTCCAGCAGGGTCTTTTCACCAATAAACTGACTGCCCAGAAACGCCACCGCAAAGATCCAGTTGACGATGGGGGTTTTCCACTTCAAAAACGCTTCATCATGAAAAGCCAGGGTCATACCGCCAAACAGCACCACCGCCGCCAGCGTGACCACATGGCTTTTCTCAAGCTTGCGGTTTTTCAGGTACAGGCTGCCATACACCACAATGGAGGCCACCATCAACACCAGGGTGGCACTGAACGGTCCACCCAGGGCAAAGTCATGTGCCCCCAGACTGACCACTCTCGGGTCCATTTTATAGACGACAAAGAACAGAATCAGGGGAATAAAGTCAATTAGTTGTTTCATAGTTGGCCGATCAGGGTGCCTTTGATGAATTACGATCCGTGAGTTTGAGTCTGCAGGCAATAACAGTCAAACTACATGATAAACTAATTGAATTTCCGGGTAACAGACAATTTTGCTTGCCATTGACCTACACAGCCACACCACCGCTTCCGATGGAACGCTTGACCCGGTTGAACTCTGCCACCGGGCTCAGGAACGACAGGTTCATACGCTGGCCATTACCGACCATGACACCGTTGCTGCCCACTACTTCCTGCGAGACTTCGCCCCCGCAGGTGATATGCGGTTAATCACCGGCATTGAACTCTCTACCGCCTGGGCCGGTGCTGAAATTCATATTGTCGGTTTGAATTTCTCCCTGGATCACAGCGACCTGGAGATGGTGGTCAAAGCCCAGGGCGAGTGCCGCAGAAAACGCTCACATCATATTGCCGAACGACTGGCCAGCCGTTTGCCAGACTGGAATGCCGGGCAGATTTTCCAGAAAGTCCTTGAGGGCGCGGTTGCACAACAGCGAAGCAGCCGTTATGGCTTTCCGCTGCAACCGGACGACGTGCAGCTTGGGCGGCCCCACTTTGCCCGCTGGCTGATCAGTGAAGCGCGATGCCATGATATGGATGCGGCGTTTCGCCAGTACCTTGGTAACAACAAGATTGGCAACCTTAAAGCCTTCTGGCCAAAAATGAGCCAGGGCGTTGCCCGGATCCGGGCACTGGGAGGCATTGCCGTGCTTGCCCACCCCGGAAAATACCGGCTGACCGCCACCAGACTCAGGGCTCTGATCAAAGACTTCACCCTGGCAGGCGGGCATGCCCTGGAGGTGCAGGGATCGAACCACCCACGCAGCCAGGTGGAGCAAATGGCACGCTATTGTCGGGAGTTTAACCTGATGGCATCTCAAGGCAGCGATTTTCACAACCCGGACTACCCATGGGTTGATATTGGTCGACTGCCTTCTACTCTTCCTGAAAACCTGACACCGGTCTGGACTACCTGGAATTCTTGGGAGCTGTCCTGAAATAACTTCGACATTTCTTCAGACCCTACCCGCCGACCGCTTCCCGAAAAGCTGGAACCAATTGGTGGTGCTGTGGTCTAACAGCTATTAGACCACAAAGGTGATCATCATGGATTACATCAACAACCTGGCTGGCGCTCAAAAAGCTGTTGCACCTCCCGCGCCACAATTGCCAACCAACGAGGCAGCATTTGCAGGCCATGGCGTCAGTATTTCGAACCTGCCCGCCCCACCCGTTTATTCGCTGGATGACCCGGAAGCACCTCCGGGACCACCGCCTGCATATACTCCAGTTGACACTGGCATTACTGAGCGCCTGAGTGCACTCTCAACCGCCGAACTTCCGGCATCCCTGCAGGAGTGCCTCCTTATTCTTGGCGAGGCCTACAACGACGTTAATTTTCAATTTCTGGCAACTTCCCTGAGCTTTTGCAGGGACCACCAATATCACTTGAGCCCATTCTGGACAATATTAAATGAAATTATTCGCCAGCGTCTGCCGCCGCACGACAATAATAAAAACCTCCAGTTGTTGGCTGACAGGTTATGGACGTTTGTCTCGGAAGCATATGACACGCTGGTGAGTGGTAACGCCTATAAAAAACTCAGTGAAATGACCATCGTAACCTGCATGTACTTCCTCGAAGAACTATGCAAGAGCCAGTCTCAAGTGCCAATCACCGGGGATAACAAGGAGAAACCGGAGGGTATGGCGAGTGCTTCAACCGAAAATGCTTCGACCGAAAATGAAAGTGTGTTGGCGAGCAGGGTCATAAGAATGTTTCGCTCGCAATTGTGTTCAGGCATTAAAAAGAGCAAAAGGTGGGACGCCATGGAGAAACTCTACAAATTTGAGGAACTCAACAAGTCAGTATTAACCGATGATCCGAAACAAAAGCAACCGGCTACCGTCAACCTGAAGCTTTCCGGGCTACGCTACGAAGATATCCCCGGCACGACCATATCGAAACAATATGCTTCCAGCCTCAAGAAGTTCAGCCAGGCATACAAGATCGATCTTGCGCAACTCGTGGAGATAATAGGTAAAACACGGCCAGCATACTCCCTGGCCAAGGACATTTTGGTTTACTCTATGAATAAGGTTTATCGTGAAACGCATAAAGACACGCGTAGTATTTATGCGCCAAAAAATTTCTTCGCTGACCAGTCAGAACTCTTCCGGGATCGAAATGCGAGGTGTCTGTTGACATTGATGGAACATTGTCAACGTCAGGTTTTTAACGCTGGCCGTCAACCGGCAACTCCTGAAGCGCCTGAAATTGGCGAAAAATGCCATGAAGCACCGCGGCCTGTTCTTGAATCATCGGCAAGTAGCCAACAGGACATTCAGACGGTGGTGGATAAACTGCGTAATTTGCTGCTAGCGGCCAAGGGAATTAAAGCCCACGATCATGATAAGGACCCCGAAGTATTAAACCGTATAAGCGATTTTTTTAACGCAACAGCGGCAAACAACGGTTGGCGCTGAATACTTGACACCGCAGACTGCCCATGAGCAGATTTCCGATGTTTTCCAGTAAATAAAACGTTGCCACGGAGAAAAAATCTTTTCCTCCGTGGCAAAAAAACAGGAGGTTACTCCCAAGTACCACAGTCTATTCCCTGATAACCTCAGTATTTTTTCGGACCGCCTGACGGGCACTTCTATCCTGTTGACCTCAGTGTTATGATGCGCCACCGCTTTTGCGCAATCACCACTGTGCTCTTTCGCTGAGGCATTACTCTATAGGCTGAAGGCTATTTTATTGGCTGAAAGCCTATACCTTCACCACTGTGCGTTATGGCCGACACACTGTTTTGCTTGTCACGCCAATATATTCCCACACACCCCGGGCCATAGGAGGCTGTCCGAGAATAGACTGCCCTACGCGGCAACTGCTCCTGCGTTGC
>NZ_JAHHPO010001100.1 GCF_024606365.1 Endozoicomonas sp. ONNA2 | reverse complement strand
AAAGACAAACGATCAAAAATATCGGGGTCATATTTGATCCAGATCAAAACCGGGGTCAAAAATTGGGGTTATATATAGTCCGCCCCGTTCTTTTTAGTTAATGTCAGGCAGCTCTTTAACAAGGTGCAATAATTCCTGGGTTAGCGTGATCAGCTCTCAGTGGCTGTATGGGTAGGACACCCACTTTTCATCTACCAAGCATGGCAACTGTTGGGCAACCTCGAAGGTGGGAGTTTGCTGCGAGCCATGGAACCCCTCCCTCGCAATGATGACGGCCGATGCGGGGAGCAGGTCTTGAATCGGTTCAAATATCAAGGCCAGACCCTTTGATCGAGGAGAGAACTTCTTGTTCAATTCGGGCGATGCTGGGGAGTTTGTCCTCCCAGCCATCCGGAAGAGCTTGCTTCAGCTGATATTCAGCAACACCGATCGGTTTGCTGTTATCACGCAGGGCGTATTCAGCCACCACTTTGTTCCGGCTTTTACAGAGCAAAAGACCAATACTCGGTGCGTCCTGATGGCTCTTCATCTGACTATCCACGGCAGACAGATAAAAATTGAGCTGTCCGATGTGTTCTGGCTTGAAGTCACCGGTTTTTAGCTCAATGACTACATAACAACGAAGTTTCAGGTGATAAAACAACAGATCGAGGTAAAAGTCATCACCGCCAACTTCAAGATGAACCTGTTGCCCGACATAGGCAAAACCAGCGCCAAGTTCCAGCAAGAACTGACTGATATGTCGAGTGAGCGCTTGCTCAACATCTCGTTCTCAGTAAATCAGGGTCAAGTCTTGATTCTTGAACGAATGAGCATTGACATTATTCAAGAACCAAGACTTGCCCCTGGTTTTATAAAAACGTAAAGAAGTTATTATCCTGATGTGACAGGCTTGGCCTTTGGTTTCATTTGTTCAAAGTAAGTGCTAACCTCTGAGTGTATGTACAAATGTAAATACCGAAATCACCATGCAATGTGAATGGGATGAAGACAAGAATCAGGCAAATATTCACAAACACGGCATTGCCTTTGAGGACGCTGTCGATATATTCAATCACCCCATG
>NZ_JAHHPO010000095.1 GCF_024606365.1 Endozoicomonas sp. ONNA2 | reverse complement strand
GCGGGTAGCGGGTAGCGTCTGTAGAAATGTCGAAGTTATTTCAGGACAGCTCCCAGGGAGTTATCCAAGAATAACTTCATCATTTTTTTAGCTTGTCGTGAATAAAATCAGCCAAGAGGATTGATGACTTTCTGGATTCTGGCATCACGAATGTTATCGCCGGTCACCAGAACAGCAGGCACATCAACCAGCTTCTCAACTGTTTCACCTTTCATTACCTTGTGAAGAGTCTTCAGGCCGATATAACCAATGCTGTAGGCATCCTGAACGACAGCTGCCTGCATGACACCGGTTTCTACAAAGTTAACGATGGCTTCACTGGAGTCAAAACCAACTACCTTGATTTTGTCTTTTTTCCCCATGCTTTGAATGGCCGTTGCAACCCCCATGGAAGAACCTTCGTTGGTGCCATAAACCGCTGCCAGGTCAGGGTTGGCACGGGTGATGTCCATGGTCTGGTTCATGGCTTTCTGGGGGTCACCATCGGAGTACAGGGGATCGAGCAGCACGATGTTCGGGTAGTTTGCCTTCATGTGCTCCACAAAGCCGTCAACCCGGTCAATCGCCGAGGTGGTTCCGGCAACGTGGGCGACAATGCCAACCTTACCCTTCCCATTAAGCAGTCGGCCGACTTCTGCTGCTGCCATAGCGCCTGCCTTGTTGTTATTGGTTGCCACAAAGGCGGACGGAATATCAGAATTAACACCCGAATCAAACGTTACAATGCTGACGTTTTTAGCGTGCATGCGATTAACTGACGGGATCAGGGCATTGCCGTCGAGGGCCGCCAGCAGCAACCCGTTTGGCTTTTTCGCCAACGTGTTTTCAATCAACTGAATCTGCTGGTCGATCTGGGTCTCATCCGATGGGCCAACGAAGCTGGTTTTGACTTTAAGCTCTTCGGCAGCCGCATCGGAACCCATTTTTACCGTTTGCCAGAATTCATGCATAAAGCCTTTGCTGACAACCGGAAGATAGATCTCCTTATTGGCCATGGCGCTCCCGGATGAAACCAGCAAACCGGCGATGAATAGAGAGGCAGTTAACGCTCGAAGTTTCATTGTGTTTCCCCTTTTTAATAATCAGATAAGCGATCGTGTTATGGATATTCAGCAGTTAAAACTTATCTGGAACGCTTGCGAAGGTTATCCAGATAGACGGCGGCTACCACCACAGCGCCCGTGGCAACCATCTGCCAGAATTGCGATACGCCCATTAAATTCAAGCCATTTTTCAGGACACTCATAATGAATGCGCCGATGATGGTGCCGCCGATGGTGCCAACGCCACCGGCAAGGCTGGTTCCCCCGATGACCACAGCTGCAATCGCTTCCAGCTCATAACTGACACCTGCAGAGGGTTGCCCGGAGTTGAGCCGGGCAGCCAGGATCATACCGGCAATACCGGTCAGCAAACCGCAGAAGGTATATACCATTAACTTCACTTGCTGAACGTTGATTCCGGATAACCTGGCGGCTTCTTCATTGCTGCCAACGGCGTAAATGTAGCGGCCAAAAATGGTGCGCCTAAGGATGAACGCGGCAATCAGCCCTATGGCAAAAAGATAAAGAACAGGGAAAGGGATAATTCCAAGCAGTTTGCCATTTGCCAGGGTGCTGAATACCGGATAATCAAGGAAGTAAATGGCGCGGCCATCGGTAAACACCATATTGAGTCCACGAACGGACATCATCAGGCCCAGCGTAGCAATAAACGGCGGGATACTGGCTTTGGTAACCAGGGCACCGCTGACCACGCCACAGGCAGTCGCTGCGGCAATACCGATCATAATACACATCACCAGAGGCATACCGGCGGTAGCCGCAAGCCCGGCACAGACACCGGAAAATGCCATGACTGAACCCAGTGACAGATCAATACCGCCAGTGATAATAACGTAGGTCACACCAATGGCCATGATGCCAATAACGGCAGTTTGCAAGGCAATGGTCATCAAATTATCGACAGAGAAAAAATAGGGGCTGCCGACACTGAAGAACATACAGAGTAATACCAGGCTAAACAAAGGAGCCAGTTTCATCACCAGCTCCCGGTTCATGGCAAAACCTGCTTTTTCAGGTTGCTGTTTTTCGGCTTGTGCAAACATATTAATTAACCTTCCAATGCAGCATATTTCATTATGTTTTGTTGATTAGCGTCTTTTCGTTGCAGTTCACCGGTAATACAGCCATGGCGCATGACCAGAATCCGATCGGACAGGCCAAGAATTTCTGGCAACTCTGAAGAGATCATAATGATTGACTTACCCTGCCTTACCAGTTCGTACATCAACTCGTAGATTTCATATTTGGCACCAACATCGATACCGCGGGTGGGCTCATCAAATATCAGGATGTCGGTATCTTTACACAGCCATTTGGCGATAATGATTTTCTGTTGGTTACCGCCGCTTAGATTACCGGCCAACTGTTGCAAGTCAGGTGTCTTTATTCGCAGTCTTTTGCGCAGTTGCCCGGCAATAGTTGAGCCTTTTGCTTCATCAATGACGCCAAGTGAATTGGCAAATCGTGGGTAATTGCTTAACAGGGTGTTGGTCTCTACCGATAGCCCAAGGGCCAGACCTTCCTGTTTTCTATCTTCCGTGAGATAACCAATGCCACTGTCTATGGCATCCCGAATGGAATGGCCTGCCAGCTGCTTGCCATTGAGGGTGATGGTGCCGCTATCAATAGGGTCTGCACCAAAAATAGCTCTGGCAACTTCTGTTCGACCCGCCCCCATCAGGCCAGAAAAGCCTAATATTTCGCCTCTGTGCAAATCAAAACTGACATTGTTCAAAACGCCTGTACGGCAGAGGTTTTTTACCGAAAGGACAACTTCTTCAGTAACAGCCGAGTGATGGGCAGGGAAAATGTTGTCCAGGTCCCGCCCCACCATCATGCTGATCAATTGGTCCAGCGTTGTATCTTGATAATTCACCGTGCCAACGTAGGTGCCATCACGCATAACGGTGGCCCGGTCAGCGATAATGGCCAACTCTTCCAGTCGATGGGAGATATAAACAATCCCCACACCCTGTGCTTTCAACATACGGGTGACTTTGAAAAGGCTGTCTATTTCACTTTCGGTGAGTGCCGCGGTGGGCTCATCCATGATCAGAATCCTGGACTGGCAGGAAAGGGCTTTGGCAATCTCGACCATCTGCTGCTGGGCAACCGTCAAAGAGCCGACCCGGGTGTCTGGTGAAATATCAAGGTTTAAACTTTTGAGAATGTCTGCTGCGGCCCGATTTTGTTTATTGTCGTCTAATAACCAGCCATTGCACTGTTCACGGCCGATGAAAATATTCTGCGCCACCGTGAGGTCAGAACAGAGGTTAAACTCTTGATGGATAATGCTGATGCCCAGATTTTGCGCAGCCAACGGGCCATTGAGAATAATCGGGTTCCCGGCAAGGATGATCTCTCCTTCGTCTTTGTGGTAAACACCGGAAAGAATCTTCATCAGTGTTGATTTACCGGCGCCGTTTTCTCCGAGCAGGGCGTGGACTTCTCCTTTTCGTAAATCAAAGTGAACCCCGTCCAGGGCCAGCACTCCCGGAAATCGCTTGGTGATCTTTTTCATCACCAGTAGCGTGTCTGACATAACTTCTCCCTCAGGCCACAGGATCAGGTGTGAACTTTATGAATGGTCGTTTTGTTGGCAGAAAGGTTATTCAGGATTATTAAGTACAGCAATGGTTTTTTTGCAGAAAGGCATCGTCGCTTGACATAAATCAACAAACATTATCGCTGAGAAAACAAAGGTGGTCATAGGAGGCTGTCCGAGAATAGACTGCCCTACGCGGCAACTGCTCCTGCGTTGC
>NZ_JAHHPO010001099.1 GCF_024606365.1 Endozoicomonas sp. ONNA2 | reverse complement strand
TCGTTTAAATTAGCCTTGATTGGAACGATCGTAAGGCCGATTCTATCGCCCTGAAGTCGCTCCCACCAGTTTATTTGCTCGCCCCCTTAATCAAGATGATTTTTCATTCCTGAGTGATTTTACCTGCGCGGAAACTACAGAAGAGGAAGTCACAGACAAGAAAGCCTATCTTGATGACTGGTTTTCCACCTACCATGATACATTCGTTGCCCATGCGTCACCCACGGTTGCTGAAGCTTATCAATCAATGCTTGTTGAGGATCAGCAGCTTTTATCAGCGGAAGCCCTGTGTAGAAAGGGCTTCTTTAATTTTGAAACTACTGCGCAGTATGACCGGAAAAACTTGATATATGATGTTGAGAAAATAAAAAAATTGATGTTTCAGGAAAATATCCCTCTATATGATATCAAGATCGAACCGAGGGAGGACCAATTATATTTTTTTAAATGTACGTTTGTGAAAGATGGGATTGCATTGTCGTTTCAGGAAAAGTCTGACTTCTTCGATAGAATAAAGGAAATAGCTACTAAAAATCACATACCCGCATCATTAATTCTTTTGATATTGGATCAAATGCGAGATCAAGAAAGTAATGTCAACGCTTTGATCTATGCTGCATATACCAATTTGCAGCAACAAATACAGTCGCCTGTCCTCTTGAAGCAGGCCTTTGCAAATTTGTTATCCATCAAAAATCACGTTCTGGGATTTGATTACAATACCACTTGTGAGTTGAGGCTCTCTCCTCAATCCGTTTGTTGGGGGTATGGCAATCTGGTCATTCTCAAAGGCAAATTGCCTGAAAGTGTCCTCACCAAGCTAGACAGGCAGGTGGAGGATGAAGTGTATGGATTACAGTCACTGGAAAATGGAGGCCATTTATACAATATGGGCCTTCATGAAGAGGATGTTCTGATACTTGCTCCACGCTTGATACACGGCCACTCTCTGGAGGGGTTAAAAAATGCAAAAGGATATAAAAATATGTTTTTTTACGATGAGCTTCCTACTGAATATCTTGACATGTTAAAGGTGCCTGAAGAGTTAAGACAAGCCACGACAATCAGTGGATAAGTTGTTGACAGGTTGTGTTTATACTGTCAATAGTTGGTGATAACCCGTTGCTGTACATGAGTTTGGGATTTTTATCCCCTGTTTCAGTTATCCGGAATTTGTGTGGAAAAGATTGTGGATAAACGGTTAGGGGTTAAAGCCAGCCTTTTAGTTATGCGGGTTGGGAATAACCGGTTAAATATTGATCAACCGTCCTTTCAGCAGAAGCCGGGGTCATATATGGTCCGCCCCCTATTGCAAGGAATAGTTTTCCATTTAGTATGGTAATGCCTGTCTTCATACTGCTGCCTTGTACGGCTCTTTCCTGGTTAATTGAACAAAAAAAAACTGTAAAAAAAATCTGTGACCAGGTCGAAGAGCTGTGGCCAAATCTTTCATTATGCATAACTATTGTCGTTTATGATGATGAAAAATATATTTGCACAATCAAGACTTGGCACTGGGTTCCTGCGACCTTGGGTTCAAAGGATTTGACACGAAAAGCCTTGGTCTGTGTCAGGCTGATTTTCTGGTCGTGAACGCGCGAATTCAGGTATCTGCTTCGGTACGAACATTACTTTCTCTAGCTGCCGGTCATCGTCGGTACAGTAGGGACGCTTCTCACAAACCACGGCAATACCCCGCTATTTCAGCACTGACTGCGCTTTCGACGAAGTCAGTGTTTTCTGCGTCAAGGTCCCTGAGTTCATTCGTATTCCCTGGCTCTTCAGCCGCTGCACCTCTTGCTCCAATGCCTGTTGTGTTGCCGGGCTTGGCAGCGATGGGTCATGCCTGTACTGCATCTTTTCCAGCAGCGTCATGCCGGCCGGAATCTCTACCTGGTGGAGATCATACCAGCTGTTATGAATGCCATAAGTGATGCCTTTGCCCTGATCAGCCCTGCAACCCTTGTGGCAGGGGTCTGAACAGACAATAATTCCAGCGGCCTGAGCAATTGTGCGCCGAACATTGTCATCAATAAACCGGTTCATTCTTTCCACTGGCTCAGTTGTCCATTCGTAAGCGTCCAAACAGGGGGCAGACTCCCCCTACTTGTCGAGATCGGCTTTTAA
>NZ_JAHHPO010001098.1 GCF_024606365.1 Endozoicomonas sp. ONNA2 | reverse complement strand
ACAGGTTGGCGTTATTCGGTTCTGAGCCTGGCATCGATATTCATCGCATTGACCGGTTTGCCTTTTATGACAGGGCAAAAAGTGCCTATGCCATAGTAATAACCGGAGAAACAGCAAAATACGGCAACATCATGGTAAAAAAAGGGGTAACACCGATCTACCAGGAGGCTGTCCGGTAATTGATAATTAGACAAAAAGGCCGTACGTGTAAACGAATGTTGACTTATATCAGGATTCTGAAAATTAAAGTTAACTAATATACCGCCAAACCCGACCAGGCTGGACAAAAAATCATCAAACAAACCCTTTAATCATCAAACAAACCCTTTTTCGAGGATTTTAACAAATCATGGTGACGAAAGATTCATCTGGATTTAATGGGCTGAATATGTCATTGGGCAATCTCAGCCTGCTCTGTGATGCACGATCAAGAAGCATCTCTGCGGAAAACCCGAACGGTGAACCCGGTAAAGGCGGTATGGGAACGACCGGGTTTGCCCAAAGGCAAGCCAGTGAGCTGGGAGAAGGCTGGAAAGTCAACCCTGCCATCAACATAAAACCCGGTGAAACAGCGGTTATCGCAGATATCAAGGATATGGGTAATATCCAGAGTATGTGGTTAACCGGCATGGTTTCCCGTGAGTTAATTATTCGTATTTACTGGGATAATCAGGCGCACCCCTCGGTAGAAGTACCGTTTCCTGATTTCTTTGCCTATGGCTGGTGTGACAACATTGATGAGCTGGTCGGCGGGTCTTTTCAGCCGCTGGTATCCTTGCCTGTTAGTGTATTGCCAAAAAATGCCTTCAATTGTTTCTGGAGTATGCCGTTTCGTGAACGTTGTTATATGACCATTGAAAATATTGGAGATCAGGAACGCTGCCTTTATTACCAGATTAATTATCAATTGACCGACATTCCTGAGAATTGCGCTTACTTTCACGCCAGTTTCCGTCGTACAAACCCCGTTCCATTTAAAGGTGTACACACCATTATTGATGGTATTGAAGGTGAAGGGCATTACATAGGCACCGCGATGTGCGTTGGCTTGAATGGGGCCGGCGGCTGGTGGGGAGAAGGTGAAGTCAAATTCTACATTGATGAAGATGACCGCTTTCCAACGATTTGCGGAACCGTAAGCGTCCAAACAGGGGGCAGACTCCCCCTACTTGTCGAGATCGGCTTTTAA
>NZ_JAHHPO010001097.1 GCF_024606365.1 Endozoicomonas sp. ONNA2 | reverse complement strand
TTATTACAGTAAATAGCCAAAAAGCGGGTTCGTCAAATTTTTGTTTGTTTTTATTTCAAAAAATCATAAAAGAAAATTATTTAAACCCTTCCTATTTTGCATGGGAGCCTCCTGGTCCGGATATTTCATAAGTTGGAAATATGCCGAGACAGCCGTTCCCGGGGTAGAGCATGATTTGCTGCAAAATGATCGTCGAAAAACCTGTCGATCAACACTTCTGGAGATTAGGGAACGTTGTCGTCGGTATTGTACAGGCCAAGGAAGAGAAATGGGAGTGAAATCCCCGAGTTGCCACGATCTGCAAAGGCGTTGGCGACAGGCCCGGATGCGGCAAACCTGTAATATTACAAATGATACCGTATGGCGATATACGACATTATCAGCTTGTATGACGATACAGGTGAGAGACTTCATACGAAGCATTGCACGACAGCGTATTAATATGCTACCGATGCCGCAGAGGCTTTTTCCCTGGAAAAAAAGCAACAAGGGGAAGCCTGGTTGAAACAGAAGCTTCATGATCTGAAGCATAAGGAAAAAAAATTTCAGTTTTTTCGGAACTTCTAACTTCTGGAGACTGTCTAGTGTTGTAGTCTGCCTCAAGGCGGGGCGGGCAACCACTATTGATAGATTTTAACCCGTATATCCTCAGTATACAAGAGCATTAAAATGATCGACCCAACCAGCTTGACCTCAATAACACCAACTGTTTCTACATATGCACCGATTGAAACAACAACCTGCAACCAGCAAGAACTCCTGGATCGTGCTGAAAGCATAGTTACCGCATTTATTAATGACCTGTCTTTTGTAATATTAAATCCTGCCGGTCAGTCCAGCGCTGTTACGTCCAGTTTGAGCCTGACCGCGTCAGTGGGGCTGTTGCTGGCAACCATGGGTCTCGACGATATGGCAAGGATCCTCGACATACCTCCTGGTAAACTGACAGATAAGTTTGCTCGGGAGATCCATAAGGTAATGGGAGGTTTCAGCAGAAAGAATTCTTTCGAATCTGCTGGCTACGAAAAAAAGTTGGTTTCTACATTGAACCTCTTGGCATCCAGGAATAATCTGAGATCCGATGATGAACTTGTAGAAGTCCTGTCTACGCATTATCTGGCAAAGATACTAACCCCTGAGGGAAATGAAAGCGTAGCTGATATGACAAATGAACACCTCAAAGTCGCTACCGGGGGTTTAATTCCTGCATTGCTGAAGGACGGTACGCATTCAATCAAAACCACCCTTACCAATGTTATGGTATTCAATGTAGGATGGAAGAAAGAGTTAGCAAAGGGTACCGGGCTATTTATGAAAGCAGATGGGGTGACAGTTGGCGTCGAAACGATGACAACAACGGATAAGATGGGTTTAATGATTGACCCAAAACGGGGATTGGCTGCCATCGCTCTACCATTCGAACAGAGGGAGGAGCAACTTTACCTGGTGGCGATAGCACCGCTGCAACCTTCACCTGGTGCCATTGACAGAATTGAAAGTTCTGAGGACCTTAATCATCTGATTAATAGAGCACTTGACAGTCAAAACAAAGAACAAGTTAAACTGACGCTCCCGCAAATAAGAATAAACAGTACGAACAGCGAGCTATTGGAACAGATTGGTTCTTTACGGGGAATAGAAATAACGCCGGAAATGTTAGAGAAATTAGACGGACAGTTTTGTGGCGACATTAGCACAATCCAAACAACCATCGCCGAAATAGATGAGAAAGGTGCCCGTGGTGCAGTTGCTACTGTAACATCGGTCACCAGAGAGGGTGCCAAAAATGAACCTTTTGAATTTAATTTTAATAGCCCCGGTCTGGTTATTATTGCCGATGAGAAAGGTAATCGTGTGCTTGAAGCAGCGATTAAGGATGATGAGTATCTGGTTGCTTCGGATGAACCAGTAATTATTGAAGGCGCTGGGGCGAGCATTAGTGTTGCTACCAGGAAAATTCTTCGTCGTAGGTGCAGGAGGTGTGGAGAAGCACAACACGGTATCTGCATCAAAGGACTAGGCTCAGACTTTAGAGCAAAATTTATGAAAAGACTTCGACAACTGGCAGGGAGGGAAGAAAGCCCAGTTAAAAATATACCCTCCACATCGGGGCAGCCTTCTGGCGGCCAGCCAAATATACCTTCCACATCAGGGCAGCCTTCTGGCAACTTGCCAAATATCCCCTCCACACCCAAGAAGTCTTTTGACGACCTGACAACAAAAAACAAAGAGAATCAATTATTAAAAGCCTTAGAAGAAAAATTCAATGTTCCTGTCAAAAACGTTGAATTGGGTCAATTCGCTCTTGATATCACAACTGACACCAAAAAAGAAGCGGATGCAATCGTGAGAAGAATAAATAGATTTATTGGACAAGAACATAAAGATTCTGTAAGAATTACAGACTTTTCCTATATTAAAGCCGATCCCAGATTCGAAGTACGCTTAACCTCTAATGCAAGAAGTATCCTAATAGATAAGCTATTCCCGAAAAACCGGGAATAGCGAAGGCGGTAGAGGCCGAGCTGGTAACTTATCACATAGCTGATAATACCAACTCCATCTTCTAAATATGAACTGCGCAACCATTTTGAACAGCTGTATCTTCATTGGAATTTCTCGCAATAGCCCTGCTATTACTCGTTATTCCACCTTACCCTGCTGTCCAGAATGGCTTGCCTGATCTCATATTTAGTAGACGGAATTTGTATAGTAGTTGGACAAATGAAATCGTATGTTTCTGGAAAAATGATCAGTTACTCTACAAGTCACAACAAAGCAAGCATAGCCGTAGGTATGTGGCCGGAGTTGTGAAGCCGCAGAGTGAATGATCACTTAGTCCGAAAAAAATGATTTCATTTGGTTAAGTGTACGCGAGGCTGTCCTAGAATAGAC
>NZ_JAHHPO010001096.1 GCF_024606365.1 Endozoicomonas sp. ONNA2 | reverse complement strand
TCTTTGTGCCTTTGTGGTGAAAGTCTTTTAACTAACAATGGCAAGGCTTTCACGCGCCATGGGCATTTGTTTGGCAAATAGCCGCGCTACTTGTGTCCTTTAGGGTAATTAGTTAACCAAATGAAATCATATTTTCTGACTAAGTGGGCAGTCTATTCTCGGACAGCCTCCTGGCCAGAAATACGATTCCATTTGGCCAACTTATTCACCTCACAAAACCGGATTTTAACCCCAATTTTCTGCCGTCCTTGCCAAGGGGTCGCCAAGACGGACCCTATTCCCGGAAATTCACATCAAAATTGTAGCTGTCAATCAGCTGTTGAATTTGGGCATCCAGTTTTTTCTGGTGATTTATAAAGGCACTCTGCTGATTCTGATGTTCCATAAACAGGGCATCACCGTTTGCATAAAACTCTTCCGCTCCAAAGAATCCGTTCTGCGGATGCTTTTTTTCACGACTTGCCTGCTCAGCAGAAAAATAGAACGCATACTTTTGTGATACCAGAATCCAGCCTCTCTCCATAACCCGGGCGGTTATAATAACCTCCGTGTCGGTATCTGAAAGTGGGTTTATGGTTCCCGGTCGATTGATTGTCAGGGGTTCCATTTCATAATGTGCAAGCTGACCCGGATAGACCGGATAGGACTCCTCTATCTCCCACAACTGGTCGATATCCCCTCCCTCGGCGAACACGGTCCCCCTTCCATTCGACCGCGCCCTGACCTCGACATCAAGCTCAATCACGTTGCGGGCATTGGCTGGAGGCGCCACGTTCGCACCGGATTTTTTTAATGAAACTGACAGCTGTTTTTCCAGATACCGGGCCACATCGGAAGCGGTATGTTTTTTATCAACATAAACGGTATTTGATGATTGAAGGCGTGCTCTGGAGAAAAGACTGTCAGCAAGTTGATTGGCAATAATATTCCAATATTGAGTAAATGGAACAGGTTCATGCTCCGGTGGGGATACTGCCAGCGTTCTGGTTGAAGGAAGAAGTCCACCGATCATTAACAAACCTGTGACAACGGACAGGTATAACTGCTTATTAACCACGATACATCCCTATACTGCTTTTTTATTCAATGTAGCATGTGCGTGATTGGTGTTTATTTAATCTGAACGACCGGTCATAAATTCGGGATGACGGAACAAGAAACCGGTTTATCCACTCGGTAATACTTGAAATAATGATAAACCCCAATCGATTATTGACAGAATACGCTATAGAATCTCCCTCTTTGTCCAAAGCAGGAATAAGTAGCTAACCATATGAAATCACATATTTCTGACTCCTTGTTCAGGCACTCTGCTTCGTTACAACTCCGGTCACATAGCTACGGCTATGCTCCCTCCGT
>NZ_JAHHPO010001095.1 GCF_024606365.1 Endozoicomonas sp. ONNA2 | reverse complement strand
AACGCTGTAGAGTGACTGAACACTTAGTCAGAAAATATGATTTCATTTGGTTAACGACTCATATATTAAGCGTATTGCAAAAGGGGAAACTTTTATCAGAAAGAATTGTCTGGAGTTGTAATCGGTCAAGATGCGGCATTTCAATGAACAAGTCAGATTTAGACACACATTTATGCACGGGATTAACCTATTCACAGGCGTTACAAAAAGCTCCATCATCAACAAATGTAGCTTCAAGTTCATACTTGAGCCGGTTTTCGCACTCTGTGCAAAAACAAGTTCCGCTTGATCCTCTGTATTTAAATCCAAAAGTGACAAATCAGAAAATACCCTGTCGGCTACTGAGTAGCTTTTCAATTTTTCATTTACCACCCACTGAAAATAAATTCGTGTCTGGTGAATATTCACGAGAAGATATAGCTTTACCCGGTGATTTTACCTGTGAACAATTTGATAATGATTTCACATTCACGGACTTAACCTCAATACACGCGCAACAAACAGGTCAGCGATTTCTCCCGAAACATTCATCAGTTACTCTTTCTCAGCCATCACTGCTTCGAGTTGCTACAGTTGGGGCGCTAGACACACCACAGCAAGTTCTGACTGAAACCGTTCAGTTTAAAGCAAGTGAATCGTCTGACTCTGGCAGACCTGTACCCCTTACGCCTGAAGATCCGTGCTTTTCTGAATCAGGCATGGTAAGCCGGGCCAAATACGAAGCATCCGATAAACACAAGACGAGCTATGACATATATGGTGAATCCGGTAAAAAAAAGGCTGCCCAAGCCAAATATCGAAATTCCGTTAAGGGCAAGGCGTCCATAGCCAAAAACAACAACAAATACAACAGATCCGATAGAGGCAAGGCGAAACAGGCCGTAAGAAGTGCAAGGGCATACGCCATTCGAAGGGCCAGAAAACAAGGCTTGAGTGAAACATTGGCGAGGGAAAAAGGAGAGTTAGCAGCTAAAGCAAAAAAAGCTGAATTATCATCACTATTCCCCACGCTTTTCAGTGACCGGAATGAAGGACAGTTAAAGCCCGAATCAAGCGTAACAGAATCAAAACAATCGGTTTAGCCCATCCAAAGCAGCAACACGGTAGGCTTCTGCCATGGTGGGATAGTTAAAGGTGGTATTCAGGAAGTAACGAAGTGAATTGGCCTTGCCCTCCTGGCGCATCACCGCCTGACCGATATGGACAATCTCCGATGCCTGGTCACCAAAACAGTGAATACCCAACACTTCCAGGGTATCCCGATGGAAAAGGATCTTCAGCATGCCAACCACTTCACCGGTGATTTGAGCCCTGGCCAGCCTAGAGAAAAACGCCTTACCCACCTCATAGGGAATGGCATCGGCCGTCAGTTCTTCTTCGGTACGACCCACAGAGCTGATTTCCGGGATGGTGTAGATACCCGTGGGTACTTCATTGACAAAGTGCCAGTCCTCACTGTTACAAAGGTGTGCCGCCGCCGAGCGTCCCTGGTCATAAGCGGCACTGGCCAGACTGGGCCAGCCAATAACGTCACCCGCCGCATAAATATGGGGCAAGGAGGTCTGATAACTTTCATTAACACCCAACTGCCCACGGCCATCGGGCTTAAGACCGATCATTTCCAGCCCCATTGCCTGGGTATTACCTGCCCGGCCATTGGCCCAGAGCAACATGTCTGCCTTGAGTTTCTTACCCGACTTCAGGTGCAGCACGACGCAATCATCCATGGTCTCAAGTTTCTGGAACTCTTCATTGTGGCGAATAATGACGTTCATTTTGCGCAGCTGATAGCTCAGGGCATCGGAAATCTCTTTATCAAGAAACGACAGCAGCCGCTCACGGGTATCAATCAAATCCACCAGTACGCCCAGGCCAGAGAATATGGAGGCATATTCAGAGCCGATAACACCGGCACCGTAGATAATCATGCGTCGTGGCGTAGAGGACAGCTCAAGAATGGTATCGCTATCCAAAACCCTGGAATGGTGAAAGTCAACACCGGGTGGATGATAGGGACGGGACCCGGTGGCAATCAGATAGTTGGATCCAAAGAGACGTTCCGTATTCCCGCTGGACTCAGTCACCTCAAGGGTATGCTCATCAATAAAGACACCACGGCCAAAGTAAAGATCGATGCGGTTGCGGGCATAGTACAGGGTACGGGACTGCACTTGCTTCTGAATCACCGATTCCGCCCTTTTCAATACTTTGGGAAAGCTGAACCAGCGGGGATCACCGATCTCACGAAACAGGGAGTTGGTATTGAAATCCATGATCTGTTTGACCGAGTGGCGCAGGGCCTTGGATGGAATCGTACCCAGGTGAGTACAGCTACCACCCACGAAGTTAAACTGCTCAACGACGGCGACCTTTTTACCGAGTTTGATGGCGTTCATTGCCGCCCCCTCACCCGCAGGCCCTGATCCAAGGATGACCAAGTCGTATTTACTGACACCCATTTATTCGATTCCCCCGGTCCAAATACATTATTCGCTTATTCTTATTTACAGCTGATATCTGAAGTGCCCATAGGTAACAACGGAGGCTTTTGCCGTCTCTGATGTCTTGCAACCAACAAAAAACGAACGTAGCCAAAAGGCTGTCCGGGTATTACTTACTCTTGTTGGAAGCCGTTGCGTCATAAAACAGGTCATCATTCACCTCGGAAAGAGGATCTGTCTTGTCTCCTCCGCCGCAAATGAGACAACCGTCCTTCAAACCAAGATTACCAAGACCACCACAGGAGCCTTTGATCGGCTTATTGGCAAAAATGACACCCACCGCCATGGCGGCAATGATTAGCAGAAAAGTACAAAATGTAATCAGCACAATTGTCATAACTGATTCCTCCATTATTTACCATGAAGACCATTTTCGATACCCGGAGCCTGTGTATTGAAGCGGTATTTTCCATTGTTTCACCAGTCTCATGGTTGTTTAACCAGGTAAGGCTTAAAGGCCTCACTGGTCACCGTTGCAAATCCTTCATCTGTATAATAAGCAAAACGGGCCGCAATACCCAGCCTGTTGGCCAGCTCCAGTCCTTTCTCATCCCCCAGCACCATAAACATGGTGGCCAGGGCATCGGCCCGGGCCGAAGTGTCGGCAATAACGGCCACTTCCGCTACCCGCTTGGCTTCAGGCCAGCCGGTAACGGGATTAATGGTATGTGAGTACCGTTTGCCATCCACTTCAAAAAAATTCAGATAATCACCAGAGGTCGCCAGTGCCTTGTCCAGGGGCTCTACCAGGGCTGACACACCGTTTTTGCCCATTTCAGGACCGATAACCGCCAATCGCCAGGGGTTGCCATTGGGCTTGACACCCTGAACCAGCACTTCGCCACCAACCTCTACCATAAAGTCTTTAATGCCCCGGGCCCTGAGCGCCGCTGCCGCCTGATCAACACCGTAGCCCTTGGCGATGGAACTCAGATCAACAAACAACGCCTTTTCCCGGGTCAGGGTTGAGCCTTCAGTGTCCACTGTCAGACTCTGATAGCCAACGTTGGCCAGGGCTTCCTGAATAGCGGTTGCATGGGGGATATGACCCGGATATTGACTCTCAATCCATTTGGCAAATTCCGGAACATTGGCCAGGGATTCACTATCATCATGCCCTTCCTTGTCGGCAGCCCTTTGTGTTGGGCCAAAACCCCAAAGGTTCACCAGGGGGCCTACGGTAATATCGTAGGCTCCATCCGATAGATCAGAAATCGCCCGGGCTTGCTGAACCAGCTGAACAATATCACCGGACAGTTTAAATGGCTCCCCCACCGGAGCCCGGTTAAACTGCATCAGCTCTGAGTCAGGCTTATAGGTTGACATCCGTTGATCAACATCAGCCAGGGCATCCTGTATTCCGCGGGACACATCCCTTACCGGGTGGAACAGGGTGGCTACATAACTGACGTTATAGGTCGTTCCCATGATTTGTCCCTGAAAGCTGTAAAGCCTGGGCCGGGTACTCAACACCAGAAATACCGCCACTATCACCATGATGGCAGGTATCAATGATCGCTTCAGAGATCGGGAAAGCAAGTGACGCTCCTGAAAGTGGTTCAACAGGGTGTGGGTCAATCTCAGGCAGTTCTTGACACAGGGACAGGCTGAAAGTCAGGATAACCACCGTCGCTGGACAGGATACCCTGAGAAGGCTCCTTACTATAGGTCTGGCCGGATTCTAGCACCCGCACGGGGGATAATCATCAGCGATTAAACGGAAGTGTTCAGGCAGTTACCCAGAGAATCACCGCATCGCTCCCACTGGTTGAAACCAGGGCATGGCCCATCTGTGCATCGTAGTATGCACTGTCCCCTTCAAACAGCTCCACGGGCTGATAATACTCGGTATAGAGTTCAATACTGCCGTGCAGAACCAGGAGAAACTCCTCACCATCATGTCGAACCCACTGTAGATACTCATCAAATGAGCGTGCCCTCACGGTGGTCCGGTAGGGAATCATCTTTTTGCCGGAAAGCTCTGTAGCCAGCAGTTCATGCTCATAGGTACGGGTGGGATGAAGACGCCCCTCTCCCTGACGGGTAATATCTCGCCGACCGCCGACAGACACCGTTTTCTTGACCGGGGAGAACAGCTGGGGAAGATCAATACC
>NZ_JAHHPO010001094.1 GCF_024606365.1 Endozoicomonas sp. ONNA2 | reverse complement strand
AGTGACTGGCCACTTAGTCAGAAAATATGATTTCATTTGGTTAACTACTTATGGCCTGTTATCTCCCTGTCTACGCTTCGCAGTGTTCGTTACCTTCCACCACGCAAGACTCGGTACACGGCTGCCGACCACAGCTTTACCGTGACGACCATTTCAGGTCATAAGATTGTACGCGCTTCAAGGCGCAATGCCCCCGGAGCCCGTTACGTTAAACAATACAACACTCGGAGAAACTTACCTGCAATTTCTCAAAAAGAAAAAATGGCCACAGAAAGCAGTACTTCTCAAAGCTCTGAAACTGGCTGCCCTGTTGTAAGACTGCATTGGAAGGCGCTCAGGAAGTTGAGCAGAAAGAATTAATCAACTTGTTTTATTTGATGAGTCTGGATTTACACAAGAACCTTGTGTGCCATACGGCTGGCAGAAAAAAGGAAAACAAATCAAACATATACAATAGTTAATATATTGCCTCTATGAAGACAACTGTATCCACATGCTTGAAAACCATGTCCGTATGATGGTGATAAATTTTCAATAACCTGTAGATATGCAAGCCCACCTAAAGTACAATTCAGCACCTCTGCAGCATCAAAATAAAAGCGCTTACCGACCAGTGGATATAATGCTTTGAAAAGACTCTCTTTAAGAGAAAAAACCATGGAGGTATTTATTCTCTGTAGCCAACGCGAAAACTCTTTTACAACAAATCGTTTTCTCTCATCAGGCAATAATACCAAATCCATCAGCGCATCTATCTGGTCATAAGGTACAATTTGCTCCAAATCAAGCCCGATACCCTTCAATTGACCATAAGCACTCATCACGACAGAAGCAACATCATGATCACTGTGGCTGAGAGACCCAACTACGCCTTCCGGCCAGATGGGTGCACCTGATATACTACTACCGGGTGTTAACCAGCAACCCAGTAACCGATTTATTGCATCAGCAGCGCACATTCTTCCCGCTAAATACTCAGCCCTACGGCTTTTGACAGAAGAAAAATACGATTCCGGCAGCGATTGGGTCAAGCTAGCTATTGTAGCTTCGCAAACAATACTTTGATCAAACCGCCCTGAGGTAAAACACATATTCTGCTTCATTAAATGGGGCCATGGAATCTGCTGATCTGTATCCTTCAAACCATGAAGGTTCTTGTTCTCTGATAATGCATCAATCATGTGTCATTGTTTAAGTAGCTAACCATATGAAATCATATATTTCTGACTCCTTGTGCTGGCATTCCCGGCAATTG
>NZ_JAHHPO010001093.1 GCF_024606365.1 Endozoicomonas sp. ONNA2 | reverse complement strand
AGCTAAATATCCTATTATCGGGATGATCGTTCGACCGATTCTGTCGCCCTGTATCTGACGGTACTCAGGGCAAACATTGATAACATGACCCCGGCATACTCACAGGTATTAATCGGTGCAGTTAACCAACTGGAAAGCAAAGTTGCTGCTAAATCACTACCTGAAAGCAAGCACGATATAAAAGCAAAAGTGCAACGACTGTTGCTGGTCATTGCCGCTTGCACATCATCCGGACAAATAATGGATACCCGAATACTGGGTGATTTTGTCAGCACCATCATGGAACATGGGAATATAAAAAATATCCCCTATCTGATCATTGGGCTGACCCGTCTGCTTCAGAGCACCCCGAAAATACAGCAAGTACTGGGTGCGCCCGCAATCAAGGGCGGAAAGCCTTTACGACTGGCCCCACTGCAATTGCTGGCATTTGTACCGGACATAATCTCAGAAGATGACGTTGAGGAACTCAATCAATCTCTGCAAAATTCCCCCGTTGTCAAACGACGGATGAAAGATGGCAAGGTTTTCCATCAGTGGCTGACTACGCTTGAGCAGGCATTGACCTGCAAGATTATGAATAAAACCACGCTAATGCAGCTTCTGAAAACGCTCACCCAAAGCCTGACTTATGAAAAACTGGGTTTGCTACACATAATATTCAAAATGGGAGACAGTTTGCATGAATTTCTGAACTGCCTGGGCTTAAGCTGTCAGAAAGAAGGAATACCATTGTTGGTCGCTGAAATAGGCGGTGACGCTTTCGTGGGAAAAAATAACGGAATCTCGCAGTGGCTATTTGAACAACGACATTATCACCTCCTGCCCTCTTACATGGCATTAATGACAGAGCACGGAACTACCGAAATTACCGACCTTATCCATGGGTTTATACAGAGCAGTGCTAACCGTACGTTTATTGAGAACAGGCAGTCACCGCTGAACAATCTACACCTGAAGGCCGTTTATCGGCAATACCCTCAATTCAAGGCAGGCTGGGGAGCGAATTTCAGTGACTTCAGTGAAACAACCAAAAGCAAGCTGTTATTATCTCCATTGGAAACCCTGGCGCTGATAGAAGATCCCTGGGACCTTTTTATCAGTGGACTTGAGGTTAACAACTGTCAATCTCCGGAAGGTTTTCCGTCCAATAACACGGCCCTGATGAGCTTTGTGATGGATGGACGCAATGCCATGATTGTCAGAAAGAGCCAAAAAGGAAACATCCTCAGCAGGAGTGTTATTCGCATGGTGTTGAACCAGGATGATCGCCCTGCGCTATATCTTGAGATGGGCTATCCCGCCAAGAGTGCTTTATTGTTCATTGATGCCGCACGGGAAATTGCTGCCCAAATGGAGTTACCTCTGTACCACCACGCTCTGAGCCAACAGGTGAAGCAGTGAAACTTCTGGAAGGAAGAGCGCCTTTAGACTACTTTGACGCCCTCGAAAAGTTAATGGTTAGACAGAAAATTACGTTTACCAATGTAAAACGTGATGTCAGCAATTCCTGCTCAGCTGTCTTGTGTCATTGATATCAAGCCCAGGGAATTGTCCCGGAATAACTCCTTCATTTTATTCAGTCCGGTAAAATGCCGCCGCCCGCTGCCCGCAAAAGCACAAGTGGTTCCAGATTTTCGGAAAGCGGACGGCGGGTAGCGTCTGTAGCAATGTCGAAGTTATTTCAGGACAGTTCCTTAATTAGCCGGGCAGGATATGAATTGATGATAAATGCAGGAACTGCCTTGGAATATCCGGGCTCAGGCAACCATAATCTATTCTGGATATTCCATAAAGATGCTCCCGATCTCGCTTGTCCCTTGTCGCTCTATTGGAGTTTTGCTGAGCCGACCATACTCGGCGCTCCCTCATAAAATCCCTCAGAGCGACAAAGTCCTCGGCTTTGGTGACCTGCGTCGCCCTGGCTCCCACATCCATGTGGTCGTGCGCGAGATTCGGGGCAGC
>NZ_JAHHPO010001092.1 GCF_024606365.1 Endozoicomonas sp. ONNA2 | reverse complement strand
GTTTAAATTAGCCTTGATTGGAACGATCGTAAGGCCGATTCTATCGCCCTGGGGCAGCAGGTGGTAATGTCGTTGTTCAAATAGCCATTGTGAGACCTCCTTACTGTTTTCCACAAAAGCTCCGCCCCCTTTTTCAGCGATCAATAATGGCCATCCTTCTTTATTAAAGCTAAAGCCCATGCTGTTCATAAATTCATTAAAACTATTTCCCATTTTGAATATCATATAAAGCAAACCCAGTTTTTCATAAGTCAGATTTTGGGTGAGCTTTTTCAGCATCGGCATTACCATTGTTTTATTGATAACTTCGCTGGCCAATGCCTGCTCGAGAGTGACCAGCCACTGATGGAAAATCTTGCGATCTTTCATCCGTCGTCTTTTAGCGACGGAAGCTTGCAGATATTTATTGAGTTCCACAACGTCATCTTCTGAGATTATATCCGGCACAAATGCCAGCAATTGCAGCGGGGCCAGTCGTACAGCTGCTCCCCCCCTGATTCCGGGATCACCCAGTATTTGCTGTATTTTTGTGGAACTATGGACCAGGCGGGCCAGCCCGATGATAAGATAGGGAACATTTTTTTGATTACCATGTCCCATGATGGCACTGACAAAACCAGTCAACACCGAAGTATCCATTATTTGTCCGGATGATTTGCAAGCGCCAATGACCAGCAAAAGTCGATGCACTTTTGCTTTGATAGCAAGCTTGTTTTCAGGTGGTGATATATTGGCAAATTCGTCTCTCAGGTCGTCCACTGCACCGAGTAATACCTGCGAATAGACCGGGGTCATGTTAACAATGTTTTTCCTGAGTGCCGTTAGATAAGGGTTCAGCGTTTTTTTGCTTTCAAGGAAAGCAAACCCGTTGCTATCACTGAGCTGTTTGTGCTCTTCAAATTGCGCGGCAAAAGGTACAGGTGCTGTCAATATATCTGCCACGGCATGAATATAACGGCAATAATCAATGGATCCCGATCGTTTCGACAAATAAGCCAGCTCTTTGGCAATATGCCAGATGTTATCTGAGTCGGCACTGAACAGAACAGTTCTAATGTACGACGTTAATTCAGTAATATCAGCCTCCTGTAAAAAACCGGAACAGGCAGCATAAAGGTACAGCAATCTTTTTGCATGGATTTGGAAATCTTTATTATCACGTTTTGATAAATTGCCACTCTGTTCAACTCTCGGGGAAAATTTTTTTTCAATATTGTCCACTTCACTCAACAGCTCTCTGGACAGTTCGTTGTTTTCTGATGCCATGATTTGCCTGATCTGCAGAAGCCTGTCCTTAAGCAGTTGGTCATGGTTTAATGCTGTCATATTCTCATTAATTGCATTAACCGGCAGAAAAGGTGTATCAGAAAAGCCTTGAAACAGGTTCTTTGCCTTCTCGAATCGCATGGATAAAGGAATACACGCATTCAACCAATATTTGGCTGAAAGTGTCTGTGCATACTTTGCGTCACCAGCCAACATAATCTGGAGTTTTTCAGCACAGGTTAAAGAGTTTGTTTCGGATAACTTTGTTGCCATAGTCCTGGAACCTAATCTCATGGACTCGAGAAAAACGGCGCATTGTACCTCTTTGGTTGGTGACATTTCGATTGCCCAGAATTGATATTTATCCCAGAGGTTACTGGCGGTTATCTTTATAGCTTGAGCTTTTGAACGGACAATTTGTGTGGCAATTTCGGGTTGAAGGCTCATCAGCCGTTCAAATAGCTGCTTACTTTCAGGGGTATTGGCGGTCTGTTCTGACAGTGTGGTAGTGCCGTCGTGCAAATGTATTTGACGACCAAGGTACTGAATTGCGCCATTTTCTGCCGAAAAGCCATCAGGTGACTGCATGATCAATGAACTGAGTCGCTGAAGTGTCAGGCCGTTCAGGTTATTTGGATTCATTCTGTTTCCTCGCATAGCCCGGATGTTTCATAAGCTGCCCCGAATCTCGCGCACGACCACATGGATGTGGGAGCCAGGGCGACGCAGG
>NZ_JAHHPO010001091.1 GCF_024606365.1 Endozoicomonas sp. ONNA2 | reverse complement strand
TTAGAGCTGTTCAGAATTACAGTAATATGCCTTTGCTGGGTGCTGAATAGTTACTCTGAGACAAACCTTTCACCCAAGTGAGATGGGCTCCTACCAATCAAAAAGCCTAAGATCTTTGCCTAATCGGAAGTTTGTCGAAAGAGTCGCATTCTGATTTAAGTTGTATCTGATCTCAACATCCAGTTTTTGATCCCGGAGCAGAGCAGGAATATTTCTTACGTATAAGTTATGGGAGAAAACCTCATTAAATGTATTAATCATCCGATTACTAAAGTCACCCTGACTACTCCATGAACTAGCGCTTGGACTTGGTAAAAAGGCATCAGCTGCGGTTTCCCTATCACGGCTGGCTGCTATCACAATCATGTAGGCGGGAATGTCCCTGTCCCTTTTGGTATCAATCTCTTGTACAATATCTGGATGGACCGCGTTATATACATAGCGATAGGGCAGGTCAAACATAGTACCTGAGTGACAGGTGTCAACAAATACCAGAATTCTGGCGCTTTTATGGAAGCGTTTAAATGAATTATGTAGTTCATCATCTGAAACAATGTCGCGACCACAAACCATGAGTTCATCCATACCGTCCAGCTCATCACCACTGGTATCTTTTTTACGCGTGCCATGTCCGGAAAAACTGATTAATATGCGATGTGGCCCGTTTTCAGTATGAGTCTTCTCAGCCATACGCTCAATTTCTGAAAGTACTATGGATTTGCTTAATGGGCCTAAGCGATCAGTAAGAACCTTGAGCGAATTAGCAGGTATTCCTTTGCTAATGGTAGCCCAATTAAAAAAATTCCATGCATCGTTACGGCAGCCGTTTAGTGTCGGTACTTCTGGAATATCGTCATAGTTCTGTCCGGTAAAAAGCCCCTTAATCATATGCATGTTTTCAAACTCAAAATAGAAGTCACTATCTAATGGGCACTGGTTGTCATAACAACCGGTCTGACTAATTGAAACATACTGATTATTTGCACTAAGAGCGTTTGGCGGAAATAGTAAAATCAGTAATAGGCAAATGAATAAGGAGATAGGTTTTAAAAAAAGATTCAAAAGTCGAATTACACAGGAAGCGAACATTATAGGCCTCATGCTTGACAGTCTGAGGTGTGAGCATTCAGATACCGTAAGCTCACCTCATTGGACGAATTTCATAAATCCTGAATTCGTAAAAATATGGAATTGGTTAAAAATGTCATTCGGTCTCGGAAAACCAACGGCCACGGAACTCACCCAGAAAATGGCAGCACTTGCAATGAGGCGTAGCCATCCTTAGCCTTTATCTCCTAACGAACTGTCAAGATGCCGGATGCCTTGACGGGACGTATATAATTCTTCCATTTGCTATAAACATCCGTTTCAGGATCAACCAATGTTGGCAAGTTATCAACAACCGCCAATTTTAACCCAATCTCACTTATGAGCTGATCACCCTCCCAGCGCCATTTCTGTCTTGCAGATGCACTACAGCTCTGCACCTTCAGCTTGTTGTCAGACGTCACTTCCATACAACGGTCACCTGCGACTTTTGAGCGGATTCGTTGGTAACCATCCATACCCCAGATCTGATTATTGGCGTAATGGCAGCGCCATAATATGACATCTTCACCCACTTTCTGGGAGTTTTGCCAAACGTCAAGACACATCCCTTCTTTGGAGTTAAGTGCATAAGCTTCCAGAGAAACAGGTACTTCAGGATCAAAGAAAGGAGAACCCCAATCTACGGTAATATTTTTCTTCCTTGTATAAGTCAGGGTCTTCGCGCCTTTAACTGCATAATTAGAAAACCAGAATGCATACTCCACCTCTCCAAAAAGAGCATCAACCTCAACAGTATTAATCAGATCCAATGTTGAGGGTCCCTTTTTGTTAGCAGGCACTCTAAAGGTAGCACTCATGCCTGGCTTGAAGTTGGAATACGCAGCATTACTAAACTTAGAATCATCAAAAACCCAATCCCTCCCCCAAAGTGCATCTGTATCACGAGTCTTCCAACTATTAACGCTCCCCCAATCCCGTGCCCACAACCAGCGTGCAGAATCCCCGTCAGCGGCTGCACTTGATAAATTTTTCACAGAATACTCATATACGTCATAACTGACTTGACGGTTACTCGAGTATGAAAAACTCGCACTGGTACTTGCACCAACAGCAGGCCCTTGTGCGCCTACCTCGGCACTGGCTTGGGAAGTGACCCCCACCTGGAATCCGGAAGAGTCTGTAACCTTTGTATGCATTGGTTGGTTATTGGGTATGCTATGGAAAAGCTTAAGCTCAGGATCATTGCTCTTGATTTCCATTCCGTATTCCATGGCAATAGGGGCAAACCGAGTCTCCCGGCGTGTCCAACTCTCAAACCACGGATGTGCATGGCTAGGAGATTTGGCCAAATGCCAACCAGCACCACCATTATTTTTAGGGTTAAGCGTTATACGAATATACTTGCTATCGTCAGAATTTTTATCTCCCCCTTGTCCATTCGGCACTGAACGAACCAAGTCAACAGAATAAAAGAGAGAAACTGATAGCTTTCCATCACAGGCATCGTAAGTACTACCACTGTTCCATCTTCTTGGTAACATACAGCGCCCAATCACCGAACGAAATTCCAGTGGTATGGTCATTTCAGGGCGATGCAGAGAACGGGGAGTTGATAAACGACGCGACATCGTAGAATTTACCAGATCAGCCACACCCACTGAGCGGTCTGTAAAACTGTTTTTAGTGCCTCCAATATTAATCAACTCTGTAATCAAATCGCTGATCTCACTCTGTAATAAATCTCCCAAATCTGCTGACAACCCGCCATTAGCTGGCATAACAGAGCGCAATTCAACATGATCAGCTATTACTTCAAAGTCGGGGGAGGAAACGTCCACTGCCCTTAATTCAGGTACTCCATCCTCCTGTATTCTGGCCAACAAAACGTTAGCGGAAACTCCCACACCCGTAATGTATTTACAAATCTCCTGAAAGTACTTATCATCATAGATCTCAGTTCCATCAATAATCACAGGAACTCCTTTCCTAAATAAATCCCGCGCATTCCTTTTCTCGTCCTCTGGCAGTGGATTACTGGGATTAACAACCAACAAATTGATCCCTTGTTCATTACCCTGAACAGGCTCCTCGACCATCATTTGAGCACTCCAACCTCGTTTACTCAATATATTGAGCATTGTATTAGACAAGTTGCCTGATGCCACAACTACCATATCTGACATATCTGAATGTACGTCGAAAGATCTGTTATTTACACTTTGCCTAACCGGTGAACCTCCGTGCTCACTCTGACTGGGTGGTAAATTATTACCGGGCATTGAATCACCTGAATCACTTGAGCCGTCAACACAACCCCACACTCCGGGGAGACAATGGCCGCAAGCAGAAGTGCAGTTAAGAGCTGAAACAAAACATACAATCAAGACCGGTATCAATTTTAAGTATGATATTTTCATCTAAACCTCCTAAATAAATATCTAGAATATCAACCATACCGCTGAAAAGGGGTGATACTCTTTACAACTAACAACGTAGTGCCTGATTAAGATTGCCCTTAATACTTTTTCCCATTCCCATTCCCATTTTCGTATCCGTGGAAACTAATATTAGAAGGCCACTGACCTTTGACATCAATTGTATAAGAGCCTGAAGACCAGCTTCCCAACGGGGATTTCCAGAAAAAGCGCTTTTTTGTTTCACTATTATTGAAAACGGTTCGATAGTTGATGACAAGATTGATGTTGGTTGCATCTATTGGAATTTCACCAAAGATCATATCCCCATAAGAATATATAGTGGCTGATCGGTGAGTTATACCAGTATAGGGGCACTCGTATTTGAGTTCTGCACGAAGATGGTAGCTACCGAGATTGTTAATTCTAATCTCGAAAAACGAGATTTCGCGGAGCCAGCCGGGGATAACTCTATCTCCATCAATAGATGAAAAGGTGAAAGCAATGGGCACAGTCTCAACTGTATCAGTTATATCTGCTGGCCATATAAAACTGGTAACCTGTCCACTAACATGAGTTTGGTAATAACCAGCAGACACATTCCCTTGACCTGTTAACGCCCTAATCAGCTCAGAACTACCATTAATCCTAAATTCAGAATTACTCATTTCTGAACCCAGTGAGATTCCAGCGTCTGCCATGATAACACTGGTAATCACACCAAAACCCTGAACAATACCGTTATCAACTAACATGTTGTTGTTATTAGCCTCTGCTTTCAGCGTGTCTATTTCCCGATATAAGGTGCTAACAGGATCGGTCATAACCTGCTGTGATTTAAGTGCCCACTGGGCAACCATCGATCCACGTTTGGCAAATTTCCATGTCATTTGGCCGGTACCGGAAACTTCATTAGCAATTTCTAGTTCAGACTTGAATTCCAAGCCTGATTGCTGCACATCACCTTTACTCAACAAAAGCGATTTATTCAATGGAATCGATTGTATCTCAAGGTCATCTAAGTTGACGCCAGAATACCTGAATGTGCCCGATTTGGCATCAATCGTTCCAATGGCCCCCACCCTTATGTCGGGGTTTAAATTCCAGTTTCCCCAGCAATGAGGGTAGGTGGTTCGGACTAGTTGATTAAATTGCTTATTAAAGTAGCCCGGTGGCAATGGTGAAGAGGCATGTACCAATCCAACCAGACTGCAAACAAGACTTATGGCCAATGCCAGCCTAAACATTGCCAAAGCTTTAATGATTTCAGGAATTTGCATTTTGAATGAACAATCAGATAGTTAATAAAGAGGGACGTAGAGAGTAACCCGAACATATTACATTTTAAACCAATTTAACATGTTTTAGAGTTCGCCAAATATCAGTAGGTTAAGTGGCCCAAGGGCTAGAGTTTTTGAATAGGAACTAACTAAATGTTGTAGTTACGCAACACGCTGTCTTTTACCACTATCCAGTAGAATTTGCCTGATTGGGAAAGCACTACATATGATTTAGGCGCGTAACCACAGAAACTAACACCGAAATTCCTCTTGAACCTATGACGACTCATAATATGCCTTAGTAATTGTCCCGAAATAACACCGACATTTTTTGCTGATGGAGCCCTCTTCATAG
>NZ_JAHHPO010001090.1 GCF_024606365.1 Endozoicomonas sp. ONNA2 | reverse complement strand
TTTGTATTTTTAAAAATTTATTTATTTATTTATTTATTTATTTATTTATTTATTTAATAAAGTACGCCCATAAGATATGTTAAGGAATAACTTCATCGTTTTACCCAGTCTGGAAAAAGGAAAAATCGTAGCCCACTTGCCGCAAAAGTACATGATGTTCCGGCGTTTTCGGTAGCGGGAGGCGGGCAGCGTTTGTAAAGATTTCGAAGTTATTTCAGAACATTTCGTTAATCAAAGCGATTGAGGTAATGAAATGATACCGGTTAATGTACATATGATAAAATCCTTTGAAGATACTGGCTTACTCTGCAAAGACAGCTATCCATGCAGGCACGATGCTTTCAGGGTTCAGTTGTTCGATGGGAGAACAGTGACCAGACTCATCAACTCCGTCGATGTTTGCTCTATTTTAAACGATTTAAAAGAACACTGCGGAATAACTCATAGAGACTGGAAACATTTCACCCGCTACTCAAATATGAATCTCAGGCCATCTGATGAAATATTGACGAGGCTATTTACAGATGCTGGATGTTGGCCAGCCCCTACTAATCAAATGGCGCCAGTTAATGTTCATATGATAACAAAGTTTAAAGATACTGGCCTGGGCTGCACTGAATCCGATCCATGCCATCACGCTCCATTTAGGGTTAAGCTGGATGATGGGAGAAAAGTGACCACAACCATCAAATCCGTCGATGTTTGCTCTATTTTAAACGATTTAAAAGAACAACGCGGAATAACTCATAGAGACTGGGAACATTTTTCCGACTACTCAAACAGGAATCTCCGGCCATCTCATGAAATATTGACGGAGCTATTTGCAGAAGATCGATCTCGCTGATCACTAGAAATAGCCCAGTGACTTCGTAATTTGCGCACTAAGGATGCAATCAGTTTCGGGTCTTGAATTCTGGATGTCTTCAGCAAGAAAGACCTGAACCCCAATCTTGCCTTCTTTGTCACAAGGTCGCTCTGCTGCATAGGTTATGGAAGCGGGAATTCATGAATTTCGTTAAACCTGAAGTATTGAACTTTTTATTTAGCCAGCCAATCCAAGGGGTAAATCTACGATCAAGAGGTACCCAAAAATGAATATTTCTCCTTCGGCTTTTCATCCTGTTGTCCATAGTTCATTGCCACCGCAACCTGTTGCCAGCCAGGCAACCAATAGAATTGAACGCAGTAATATAACGCCTGGCCACCTTGCTAAATTCTTGCATGACAGGACAGTGAGGGAATCCCATGTAATCGCTGCAAGATTATGCCTGGCAGCGGGCCTGAATCCACACTTCAATGCTGCAACTTTGGAAAAACAACTCAAGGATGCAGGATTCGTCGACATTAGAAAACCGGATTGTGATGGAGACGAAAAACATCGGTGTATTACGGGGCTGCTCCAGCATCTTCAGGAGGAGTCTTTATCGGGAGAGGGCGTTGATGGGCCTGAAACTGCAAAATTTTGTCAGCTTGTCAAGGCTTCAGACAGCTGTCTGGGCAGGGGATGGGACTGGCTGATCAAAGTAATGAATGAGCACCAGCAGCTTCTGGAAGCCGGGTCGCGGCTAACGTTCGATCGGTACACTGATGAGTCTTTATCGTTGTTATGCAGGGGCTTTCTTCCCTGTGAAGGTGTTGCCATCGACCGGACAATGAATCGTGGTGTAAACCAACAGTTCTCACCGGCAACGCAACTTCCCGGTTATTCTCCGGCAAGTGCCGCTCCATCACCGCCCCCGGCTTATGACGATGTTGTCAGGGTTCAGTCAGCATCTGTGCGACCCGGGATGCCTCCCTGGTGCCGGGAAACTGAATTCTCTGAGCAGCAGCGATGCGCCAGAGGCCTCAATGTTATTGCCAGCCAGCTAGAGCATTACTCACTGGATCGACCCGGAACCGGAACTGCCATGAGGAATATGGCAGACATTCTGGGGCGTGTAGGTGGTCAGTTCACACCACCCGAGATCGTGGCCAGTGGGGATCGATTAACCTCCCTCGCTCAACAGCTTCGGATGACTTCAGTGAACGTATTCACCCACATCGACATATCCACGGCCGATATTGGCGTGAATATTGTCGGTAATCGCCAGGATATTCAGCCTGTTATCAGCCTTTCATGGCTACCCCCGGAAAAATTTCCTGTTGCGGTACAGGCGCGTTTGAAGCTGGCACGTATGGGCGCCGATGAGGAGTCCCGGCCGCCACGGGTACCCATCGTTCAGGTGTATCTGTGTGCCAGTAGTGAAAAGGCTCTGGAAGGCGCCGAATTCAATGTGAAACTGACCAGCACCATCATCGGCAAGTATCTGGTGGATTTGTTTCACTCAGAAGCAGATAACTTGATGCCGATCGCGGTCCAGCTGCGTATGCCCAAAGGACTGAAGAAAGGTGCCGACTTTCACAGGGCAAACTTCGCTCTTCATTCAGACAGCGGCGGACTACTGGGCTGTTCGACTGCGTTATTTTCCCATGGTCAAGGGGAGTCCAGGGGAAAAGAAAAGCACAACATTGGCATTCAACAAGTGGCGCCGATTCTTGAAGCCGTTGGGGTTGACCGCACAATCGCCATGTCCAGTGAGGCCGGACTGGCCATTCCCTTTGGATTTACCCTTAAGAAACAGGATGACAACCAATTTGTGCGACGCGTAAAACTGTTGGATGCCAAAAGCCTGTTCGGTGGCAGCAGCCAGTCTGGCGGCCTATTCGGTAGCATGAACAAGCCGTCTGCAGGCAGCCTGTATGGTGGTGGGACCTTGTTTAGTGGCAGCGGTCAGTCTGGCGGCCTGTTCAGTGGCATGTACGGTGGTATGAATAAGCCTTGCGCAGGCAGCCTGTATGGTGGTGGAACCTTGTTTGATGGTAGCAGCCAGTCCGGTGTAGAAAGCCAGTCTGGTGGGAGCAGGCTGTTTGGTGGAGGTGAAAGCCATTCAGCTGACCCGATTGACCACAGAAATTCCACTGGAGCTGGCAGGGCAACCACCAGAGACGTCGCACTGGCGAGTGACATTGAGCCCAAGGTCAACCGATTGAGCACCAGTGGTATTAATCCCCTGCCGTGTGCAACGGAAAAAAAATATATATTTGCAACGGAAAAGCCACCAGAGGTACCCTTCGTATCGGTTGCAGGCATTGTCTGGGTCCAAACGGTCACCAGTTTGCCGGGCATCGAAACCAGCGAAGACCTGAGGCAGTGGATAGGCCGGCAAAAGGTGGACCAGGATAACCCGGTGCTTCCGGGTATTTTGTAAACCAGACGGGGCAGGGGATCAGCTAAAGAAAATCATTACGAACTCGACACGTCTCTTTTAAGCCAATTCTCACAAAAAATGCTGAAAAGTTTTGATGAATACATCTGCAATTAATGCCTTACGCCCAGAGTTTGACAGTTATCAAAACAATGACCTTCAAAGTAGCGCAGTTAAACTATGGAATCGGATGTGTCGAGCTTACTCACCCAGGTATCAACACATTAAAACGGTGCTCACGGAACATTTAGTTGAATACTTTAACGAACATTTAACCGCTGATCACCTGCCGAACCATCGTCTTATTATTTCCGTATCAGATGACACACTTAAAACCTGTCTATCTCACTATGATACCATTGAACAACGTCGGTCCCGCGGCCTGGATTATCGGCACAATTTACCTGAAGAATCTATCAGACAGCTATACGGTGAACCGACGGGGGTCAAAATCTTATTCGGTATTCAGGGAACGGGCAATGGACATTTGACACGGTCGCGTCTGCTTGCGAAAGCATTGGCCGAGCGTGGAGCCCGAGTTCAGTATCTTGTTTCAGGTCGCCAGAAAAGTGAACTTAACGATATGGAGGTATTTGGCAATTATTGGCACCGGGATGGGTTTACTTTTGTAGCGAAAAATGGACGTATCAATTTTTTTCAGACATTAGTACATAACCGTTTTTTCGGATTCATACGGGATGTCTGGCAGTTAAATGTAAAGGACTATGACATTATTATCTCCGACCTGGAACCGGTCACGGCCTGGGCAGGGTACCTGGGAAACAAGGCAGTCATTGGCTTTGGTCATCAGTATTCGTTTGACTACGATGTACCCATACTGCAGAGATATTCCATTGCGGGGTTAGCGATAAAACTCTTTGCTCCGGCCACAGAAACTATCGGGCTTCATTGGGTCAGTTTTGACAACCGGCCCATCTTGCCTCCGATCATCGATACGACAATACAACGTTGTCCCGATGAAAATCATATTGTTGTCTATTTACCCTTTGAAAATCAGGATAATGTTGCCAGTTTATTAAACCGGTTTTCGGGATACCGTTTTAAAATTTATGGTCCCAGAGCGCCGGAGGTTATTGGCAATGCGGAGTTTTTTCAAATGAGCGTAACAGGCTTTAAAGAGAGTCTGCAGTCATCCAGAGGGGTGATTTGTAATTGCGGATTTACACTTATCGCCGAATGCATACACATTGGATTACCCGTTCTGACTAAACCTCTCAAGGGACAAATAGAACAATTGGCAAATGCCTATACACTGGAACAACGACACTTGGCTGAAGTGTTCTACTGCCTGACTTATGAAAATCTGAGCCACTTTATAGAAACTGCCCGGCGTAAAGAAGCTAATCCATATCCCAATGTAGCGGATGCTCTGGCTGGCTGGGTTGTCTCTGGTTGTCGTGAAACGGTGGCTGAATTGTCAGGAAAGCTTTGGGGGGGGGGGGGGGGGTAAGTAGCTAACCATATGATTCCATATGGCC
>NZ_JAHHPO010001089.1 GCF_024606365.1 Endozoicomonas sp. ONNA2 | reverse complement strand
GTTTAAATTAGCCTTGATTGGAACGATCGTAAGGCCGATTCTATCGCCCTGATATCTGGGTTGATGCCCTGAGTAGTAAAAATAGCTGCGCCATTGACAGAGTCAGTCACTTGCTGATTTCGTTTGCCTCGGAAATATCGCACAATTTGTATTATTTGCGCGGTCGCTCTCCCACCCACGACCGCCTCGAGCGATTTGAACAGACGGTTCAGCAAATGCTGCAAGATGGTATTTCCAGTATTGATGATATTGATGCGTTTGCATTTATGTTGGTCACCAAGCCCCACACCTGGCGCAATCATAAAAGTAATGTTATGCAACTGATGGTCAGCAGGGCGTTACAAGGCCACGACCTGTCTCCACTGTTTGCCCGGTGGCAGGGCGATCCAGACAGCCTCGAACAAATCACAAAATCCGTAGAAAAAGAAATCATCCATGACACCGTCACCGCCATGCATTATCTTGACGACATACACGGTTACCTCATGCAATACAGCGACAAACGCGCCGGGTGCCGCGAAAGCAACCAAATAATGAACGCAGAATATTTTGATCCAGTCACCCGGCAACTGAAAACACCAATCCTTGCCCATGACATCACAACCAGGCCCACGCATGAGGAGACAAGAACAGCTCTTTGGGCCTACTTCAATTGCACGTTCTGACCGGGATGAGAATTTAGCCTGCCACCGCATTGTGGATATCCGTCTTTCCTGCCATCATCGATTGATGGCACCGCAAGTTGGGAATTAACCATGCACGTACCGGATAAACCCCTGCGTTCTTACCCCTGGTGGCTAAAGCCTTTCTTCTGGAGTCAGAAGCGTCGTTATGGCAAAGTCCTTAAGCCAGGTTTGTTATGGGCAAGAGTTCCCCGGTTATTCGCCGCTGTAGCCGCACTCTATGGCGTTCTGGATCGAAAAAAATCCCCCCTGTCACCGCAGTTGCGCTCGCTGGTTACCGTCAGAGTGTCCCAGATTAACTGGTGCGCCTTCTGTGTTGACATCAATGCCATGACCCTGGCAAAACGAACGGGCAGTATGGATAAGGTAGAAGCACTGGATAACTGGCAACACTCTGACCTTTTCAATGCGCAGGAGCGTATTGCCCTGGAATATACTGAAGCTGTTACCTACAGCGACCGACAGGTAACCCCTGAGCTGATAAAGCAACTGAAAGAGCATTTCAATAATGACGCTGTTATTGAACTGACCGGCCTGATCGCTTTTCAGAACATGTCCAGTAAATTCAACGCTGCCCTGGATGTCCCTGCAGAAGGTTTCTGCAAAATTCCGCAAAAACCGGCGTCTTCTGAAAGTTCAGGTGGACACAGGGGCTGAAGCCATCGGGCTTCGGCACGAAAGGGTACGTTTGTCTGCCTGTTAATAACTATTCAAACCATTTCCCTGTACTACTCTTTCTCCTGAAATCCGTTTATTTCCGTGAACCGCGGGCTATTTCTAATGAACAAGGCAGTACTATCCGCTCAATACGTCAAGAGAGGTATCTTGTTCCTCCTGCTACTGATTATGCCCATCAAACTGGTATATGCAGTACCAGAGGATTATTTTATCAGTGCAGAAACGTTGGCCGGCAATTTTGCCAATTACCTGCTGATTGATGCCCGGGAACACGCCCGGTATCTCAAGGGGCATATCCCGGGGGCACGCTCAGTTCAATGGCAATCACTCTCTGACATGCATGGAAAAGTCGGCAGCGAGACTTGGGCAACCTTACTTGACAATAAGGAGCTGGAATACCAGATACAGAAGCTTGGCCTGGCCCCAACAGATAATATTGTCGTTTATGCTGATGCTCACCGAGGATCAGGAGAAGAGGGCCGCATAGCCTGGAGCTTGCACGTGGCAGGATTAAAAAATGCTCGTATTCTGAATGGAGGGTATACCCACTGGCAAGAAAAAGGACTGCAAACCACCATCATCCCAACCTTCTTCAATACCAGAAGTGATTATGAAATAACCCAACGGGATACTTCATCCACCATTCATACCAAAGCCCTATACAGGGACTACTCAAAGTTTCGTGTTATCGACGCACGATCACCGGAAGAGTTCCGTGGCGAAATAAACCGTGGTGAACAGCGTAAAGGGCATCTGCCCGGGGCGGTTAACGTACCATTTCAGCAACTGCTTGGCGCCAGTGGTACCTTAAAATCATTTGATGATATCCGTAAAATGTTATCTGACCTGGATATTCAAAAAAACAGCCCGATTGTCGTCTACTGTACAGACGGTGTCCGGTCCGCATATGTGGTGATGGTGCTTAAAGCGTCTGGCTATATCAATGTCAGGAATTATACGCCCTCATTTTATCATTGGGCTGCGTTACCCCATACCCCGATTGAATGACAACTGCAAACATGTACCTTGATCCAATATGGTTGCCGGATAACATGATGGGATCACTGAACAGTTATTTTTTTAGATACCGAAGGTTCCGGAGTTGCTTGTGGCTGAGCATTCCAAGTCTTCAGAAGGGCGATGATTTCTGAGTAGGTTTTGATCCAGTAGGGTGATTTATGGGGTTTTCGCTCGGCGAGGGAGGAAGCTACCTTATGTTTAACGACGGCAGCAGCTCGCTTCCAAAGGACGCAAGCATTAATAGCGCGAGCGCTTTTTAGATCTGATTCTGCAAGTTCAAGTGGTGTCTCTCCGGTCTGGTTTTTGTGATTGATGGAAGCGCCTCTGTCAAGCAAATGCCGGACTGCTGTCAAGTGACCTTTATGAACTGCATAATGGAGGGGAGTCATACCACTGAGATTTATCTTGGCCAGAGCGACAGCGCCACTGTGGGAACTTTGCACGTTGCCCCCGGTAGCCTGACAATCCTTGACCACCGCACCTGAGGCGGTATCGACGCTTCTGCCAGTGGTGGCGTCAACGAAAGCACCATGGTCAATCAGTTGATCAATAATCTCTGGCTTACCCGATTTAGCCGCAAGATGCAGAGGTGTTTCTCCCCCGTTGTTTTTGGCATTAACGTCAGCCTTACAGGCAAGCAGCACCTTAATAGCGTCTTGCGCCGAGCTTGTGACTGCATAGTGCAGGTGCGTCTCGCCTCGTTGGTCTCGGGCATTGATGTCTGCACCTCGGTTGGTCATGGCCTGGATTTTGTCTGTTTGTCCCTCCTTGACCACCTCGTCAAAGGCTGAATTTTCGGAACCCGGATAAGGAATTTTATTAATGTCAACATCCTGTGTGTTGGCTCGCAGTTGGTCGAATAAATCCCAGTCACTGAGTTTAATCAGTGCACCGAGTAACCCTGCACGCAAATTGTCACAGGGCGCCCGGACGCGACAGATGCCACTGGCTAACGATCTGATTATGGGTGCAGTCAGATGATTGTTTCTGTTCGCCCAGCACCATAGGGTCTCGCCCCTGTTAATGAGAACATTGGTCGCTGCACCAGCACTCAGCAGGAGATCAACGGTCTCAGCCTGACCTTTGCCAATGGCCGTGTGAAGGGGGGTCTCTCCGAATATGGTCGAGGGATTTTGCCTGCCATCCTGTCCAGCAGATTGATCGAACTCCACCATGGTATTCCTTTTTTTAAGGAGTTCCTCCGCTGGCACCAATGACCATTGGGCATTGATATCAGCGCCCCCCTTAAGCAGAAGCGAAATAACACCATGTTGCCCATATGCCACCGCATAATGGAGGGGGGTACACATGCCAAAAACATTGATATCAGCGTCTTTGTCAAGCAAAACCTCAATGACATTGAGAAAGCCTTTTGCAACGGCAACGTGCAGGGGGGGGCCATCAGGGCTGGGGTGATTAATGTCAGCGCCGCTGTCAATAAGGGCTAGCATGGCTGCTTCATGGCCATTGAGCATCGCAAGATGGAGGGGCGACAGGGCACCCCTGGCTGTTGTTGTCAGGGCATTAACATTGGCGCCATGCTTGACCAGACGCTTGATAATCGCTTCATTGCCATTGCTTGCCGCGCAGTGCAGGGCAGTTAACCCGACTTCGTTGCTGGCAGCAACATTTGCATCAAGTTCAAGCAGATCATTGACAATATCAGACTGGCCTTTTGCAGCTGCCATGTGCAGTGGCAACTCCTCAGGGTTTAAATAACAGGTAACTTTCCGTTTGCACGTTGGACAACCCCTATGGGGATGGCTTGAGTCTTTAAGCCAAGTATCAATGCATGCTTCGTGATAGATATGGGTACAGGGGAACAAGGCTACACCGCGATCGAGACTGCCAAAGCAGATATTGCATTGTATGGCCTCTGTATCTTCTGGTTCAGAGCCCAAAGGTGCTGAAGGTAGCATCGGGTTGCTATTAAGAAGGTCATTGAATGGAGGGGTATTCATAACTAAATATCCTTTTGTTACAAACGCTGGTGAATGGCTCATACGTCAAGCAAAATTAAGTAGCTGGCCAAATGTTTTCTGGCCAAGTGAGCAGTTACCATGCAAGGCGCATAGCCGTAGTTATGTGGCCGCACTTGCCACACCGCAAGTGGCTGATCACCTGATCAGAAAATATAATTTCATTCAGTTAACTATTTAGATTGGTCAATCAGCTGATAGTTCAACTCCCCTGCAAAAAAAACGGGTCTACCGATGCTTGATATGAGTTTTAGTGCAGTCTATTCTCGGACAGCTTCCTGGTTCAATTTCCCTGTTGAAAAAGCTGAGAGTCTGTTCGTCCATTCGCCGGAACAGACGCAAATAGACGTCGACCTCATGGTATACCAAAGAAAAACGCTATAGCCGTGGATAGAAAGCCAGTGAATACGTTTTGTATCGGGCCTGCCAATCCTGTGGCAACTGTGAATTAATTGGTTTTGCCAATCGCCTGCCGGTAGAGATGATCCACTTTCCTGATATTGGCATTCAACCCGTGAATACGGGTATCGTGGGACGGGTGTGTACTCATAAATTCCGGCACACTGCCATCACTTTGCGCTGACATCTTTTGCCACAGGCTGACCGCAGCCTTTGGGTTGTATCCAGCCCTGGCCATCAGCTCCAGACCGATAAGGTCAGCCTCGGCCTCATGGGTACGACTATTAGGCAGGGTAAGCGCATAATTCACTACGGTACTGCCAACACTCATTACCGCAGGACTGATGCCCAGAAGAATCCCCAGGGTATCCTGTCCCAACTGCACAGCATACGCCCGGGACATTGCCTCTCGCCCATGTTCTCTGAGGGCATGAGCCATTTCGTGCCCCATAATGGCGGCGATTTCATCGTCAGTCAGCTTCAAAGTGTCAATAATACCGGTATAAAACATAATCTTGCCCCCTGGCATGCAGTAGGCATTGAGCTGTTTATCCGACATCAGGTTCACTTCCCACTGCCAGTTTTGGGCATCCTGCCTGAACACACCAACATGGGACACAAGACGGCTCGCAATCCTCCGCAGACGTTTCACGTCTGCGGGCTTGCGGTTCAACACTTGTTGTTTTTGGGCCTTATTCAGAGCTTCCTGATAAGCCTCGGCAGACATAATATTCACCTGACTTTCAGAGAGCAAAGCGAACATTTTCTGCTCACGCTGAACACCAATAGTCCCCGAGTTGGTCGTGGATACCGTCTGACACCCTACCAAAAAAATACCCAGGCTAACGCCCAGAGTTTTTAACAGATTCATCCCCACTCATCTCCATTATCGGTTGCATGACATGCTTTATGGTCATTGCCTGACTGCATCAGGGGTTTTCGTGAATCATGGTTCTGGCAACCATGGGCCAGGAGGCTGTCCGAGAATAGACATAAAAAAATCATTACCCTTTCATACAATTCCAGACTACTTTTATCACAGCTTGCTGAAAAGACGCATGGGTAACCATCTCGATTATGAGATATTTACCGCAACCGGTCGTATAGCATCGCCTAATCGGGCCGAGCAGGTACCATAAGACTAAAGCGAACGCACAAAGGACTCCGCTCGAGTGTTTATTCATTTGGTCTTTTGTAGATCTATCGTCGTGCAGGCTGGATGTTAGTGAAGCAGCCCCACTGTTCTCCCGGCAACGAGAGAAGCAGAAACGTTCCTGGATCAATCCAGGAACCCTCGCGAGCGGTGAGGTGAGGTTGAGGAGTGTCATGACCTTTACGCCAAACACTGGTTGAACACAGTCTATTTCAGTCTTTTTACTACGCCATGCTTGAGATTTTAAGGGTTTAAAATGTATAGCATTTTTGATATCACCCAATCCCCATTGTTTCCTGATCTATTTCCTCAATCATTTCAAGATGAAGAGGGAGCATCAACCTCTGCGGTAGCCAACGAAGAAAAGGGAGCATCAACCTCTGCGGTAACCAACATTGTCCCAACAAGATATATCCAGCAAGCACAAACTGAAAACCCTTTTCTTCATGTCTACAATGACCATGCTGGATGTATGGCATTTAAGAAAATAACACCTTCAACAACTAATGCTGAGAAACACTGTTTACCAACAGAGCAAATCAAAGGAGTTAAACAGTGTAAAAATTATGCAGATTATAAAAGAAAAAGAGAACTATCCAGGCTCTATAAAGAAATCAAAGGTGTTATTAATAGTACAATGCCCTTAAACCCCGTCAAAACTAGAAAAGAATCATTATTAACCTGTATTTGGCTTGCAAAACAAAGCACCGATCCTGGACTCACCTGCCTCATCCAAATAAATCCAGAGAGATTAAAGTGCACACCAAAGGCCAATCAGGATGTAAGAAAATTAGTAAATAACCATTATGGACAAGCTTATCGGCGGCTAAATCGACAGCTACTTCTTGCTTTGAAAAAATCTCTCCCGGGAATACCCGATGGGGTGGTTAGTCAGCGTGGCATACTTAGTTATTCGTTATCGTTTATCAAGGGTCTCCCGGCTATGAAAAAATTCAAAAACCAGTCAGCCCAACACCTTCAGTCTGGAGAGACAACAGATGGAATAAAAGAAGCAACCCAAAATGTTATCCACTCAAAGATGCCTCATAGTGAAATTGCACTTGGCAATAAAATAACTACTTTAAAATCATCACAAGCCTTTAAAGAACACTCAGGCATCAATAATCAGGCTAACCCCGTACTGATAGAGGTAGTCAGACAAATTCCAGAAGAAACAAGTACCATTCTGAATCCTTCTCCTCAATCAACCTGGTCGGGTAAATTTGTTACAAAGATTCTCACAGGCCATGAAACAGCGGACAGCCTGGAAAACGACTGATTTTCTTGCCTGGACAACCGATGAATGATTTAAAACCCGGGAAGTTACGACCGAAACTCAGCCGTTTCAACCTGCAAGGCAACCGCCAACTCAGCCAGAAATATTCGATTCCATTTGGCCAGCTACTTATGAGTAAATTTGTGCCATGACGTTCTTTATGGTTACAAATTTTTTACAAAAAATAAAAAGTCAGTAAAAAAAACTGGGGCCAGCAGCGGCGTTACTCGTAAGGTGGAATTGGTTTAATTAGCTACCCCACTTAAAAGGCATAAAAAAAATGATTCAACATTACCCTTGCATACAATTCCAGACTAGACTGATTAGCATTGTTTAAAATACGCATGTTTAACCTAATTGATAGTGAGACCTCCATCATAATACGCATAGGTAGCTGGCCAAATGGAATCGAATATTTCTGGCTACTTGGGCTTATACTATGTAAGGCTCAACGGAGGGAGCATAGCCGAAGCTATTTCTCGAAGTTCTAACGAAGCAGAGATTCGGCACAAGGAGCCAGAGATATATGGTTAGGAGTGGTCTAAAAATAACTTTCCCATTTTAAACTCAGTGTTCCTGATGATT
>NZ_JAHHPO010001088.1 GCF_024606365.1 Endozoicomonas sp. ONNA2 | reverse complement strand
CGTTTAAATTAGCCTTGATTGGAACGATCGTAAGGCCGATTCTATCGCCCTGACCCCAGGGCAATTGCCCAATCCTTATAAAAGATTGGTCAGTTCGTGACCACTGCGGGAAATGAGGATCCGAAATAAATCTGGTTTTTTTGTAAAGTTCAAAAATTTAATATTAAGTTATTTGAATTTTTTATTAGCAGGATTGTCTCAGCTTTGTTGACCAATTTTGACCAATCGAGTTTTGTTATGGAAAGAAGTAGTGGTGTATTTCCCGGTACGCCATCCTGTGGCTTGAATAAAAGTGATGACCGCCTCAGCACCGGTCAGGCTGTTCATGGCCAGCGTAAAGTATCTGATTTTCACCCTGAAAATACAGTTATGGTTAATAGTCCTGACCCGGAATATCGGATTAAACAAGACATACTTAACTTGCTTGATGATCCGGAGGATAGGTTAACACCAGAATCAGTTACTCATTCTGCTCCTGGTAAAGAAAATACTCTGCGAAATCGTGAGGCTACTGATGTGGCGCCCATGGCCGGGTTGCCTCCATATACTGCCAATGACCCATGCCAAGTGGCTCAGTACACACAGAGCCACTCTTTTATGCCTCAGGAAACCTCCCGCATCAGACCACAAAATATTGCAGCACCCTTTGGTCAGCGGGTGAAAAATGATTTTACCCCTTTCTGGAATCAATGGCAGGTATCGAATGCCCCGCCCGGAGCAGTAGCTGGTAATTTAAGCGCCCCCCCCAAATTGTCTGGCGATAACGCTGAGACAGCCCTTATTCATTCGATGGCAGACCTGAGTCTCAAAGCACAGTCCGGACCTGGCAGTTCGACGGATTTCTGGCCTCAGGGTGCAGAGGCATTTCCTTACTTGGCAAAATTTCAGGAACCTGAATACCCCTGTCCATTATCACTTGATGGCAGTATATCGGTTTCTTCGACCAACGAAGTAGAGCCTGTCAATGCACATTTGATGTCTTTGGAGTCTGATTTATTTACCACTCAATACTTTGCAGACTCTTTACAGCAACGCCTTAATCATTGCCACTTACTGGAAAACTATGCAAACTCCCTTACCAAAGAAAGTAGTGAATGGACTAAAGCATGGCAGGATGCGCTCAACTTTGCCTTGAATTTTTCTAAGGTGGACTATCACTTCAATTTAAACGTGGCTAATGCTTTAATATCACTCAATAATATTGACAAGGCAAAATTGCTTTTGTTTGATCAGCTAACCAGGTTTGATGATCAAAACTTTCTTTATTGTGTTCGCAAACTGTTGGGATTTGTGTTCTTTAAAGAAAGAAAATACGTTGACTCTGTCAAACTTTATATGCGTGTGTTTTTTTCAACCAACAACGTGCCTGATGAAAATTACTCACATATATGCACCTCAATGCAGTACATGCTCAAGGAGTGTAATGACCAGCCATTTGTCATCGAAGCTATTAACTGGTTCAATGGTCTGAAGCCAAAGTCTGGAAAAATGACAATAGACCCATCGGGTTTTATATTGCCAAGTACTGGTTCATCGACGTCTTGTTCGGAAACAACAGAGAATACCAAAAAGTTCTTGACGTCCGATCAGGCAACAAATGCCATCTTTGGATGGAGAAAACTGGCAGCCTTGGCTAAAACCAAGAAACCAGGTGATCCCTCGTGGAACAGTATTTGGGAAAATGCCTTGGGCTTGGCTTTTGAGTATGCAAAAGTGGATTATCATTTCAACGTTAATGTAGCAATAGCATTAACCCGGCTGAATCTGCTGGATCAGGCTACTGACATTCTGCTTCAACAATTGCGCAGGCCTGAACTTGCCAGCGATCCACAGTTCCGCAGGGCCGTGAATAAGCAACTGGCTTTTGTATATTTCAGAAAAAGAGATTATCCGGGTTGTATTTATCACTACATGTCTTGCTATTGGGGAGCAAATTCAAAAGTTGTTTCAGACAATTCATTCCAATATATAACCACCGCCATTCAAGTTTGCTGTACGAAAAAAGATTTACAGCCTGAATTCTTGCGTTCAGCGTTAAGATGGTATCACCAACTTTTGCCACAATCATTGGCAGACCAATGTCTGCTCGAGACTAAACAGGAACCCTCCATTGCCGATGGTTTCAGCATCGACGAAGTCGGATGGCAATAAAAAAATTGTTTAAATTTCTGGTTTGTCTGATAAATCACCAGGAGGCTACCCCGAAGTAACCCTGCAGCTGTTGCTGAACAGGCCAATCCCGGACAACCTCCCGAAGGACTGCCAGGGAGGCTGTCCGAGAATAGCGCCCGTAGCGAGGATTGCGAGAAATTGAGGCTAA
>NZ_JAHHPO010001087.1 GCF_024606365.1 Endozoicomonas sp. ONNA2 | reverse complement strand
AAAAACATGAATGTTACAGAGCCTAATTCAGGACTTTTTAGTAAAGACCTGACAAGTTTTTTAAATGAGCCTAAATCAAAAGGTAGCCCAGGCTTTAAGAACAGAACCATCAAAATTGTGGTTGCTACCCGGCAGTTCATGAGCGATACCATTTTACAGAGGGGGTATGGTGATATTGCATCCGGGGTAAGGCTGTTAGGTTATGTCAGGAAACTCTTTCCTGAAGCAACTTGCTCATTTGTCTTTGAACACCATGCCGCTGACATTGATGAGCTGAAGCGATTAAGATCCATTGCCACCTTTGACGACGTTGAAACCTTCATTCTGGATGGTCGCCATCAACAAAGATTCCGGCCACCTGAACAGCAGCCGTTAGCCGCAGTGCATCAGGAAGAGGAAGTCCGTCAATTGCTGCATGAGGCCGATTTTATCTTGCATGGCCCGAGTGGTTTGATAGCGCCGTTGGCAAACAGCCATGGTGAATTTGCCAGCAAAACTTTGGGTGTTGGTGAATATGAACTCAAAAGCTGGGAATATAGTAATACGGGCCGTCATGGAATAGAAGAGATTGATATGGGCTTTAGCTGTCAGCGTTTATACCTGATGGAAAATACATACCCTGACACTGTATTCAAGGACGATTTACTGCGTAAGTATTGCGCTAACCCACTGAGCAAAAGCAGTGATGGGAATGACCAGAGCGTATTTTATTTTGTCTATGGTCATGATGAATATTTTCTTGCTCACGCGCTGAGAGTTCTGGTGCTGATGGAAGGAGACAACGACAGAGATGTGGTGTTAGTCAGCTCTCGGCAGCTTAATCCGGGCCACTTCAGCGAGTTTTTCCCCGAACAGCAGCCGGACTTTTTTCCCTATAAGTCTGTTAATTTATTTAAAATCAACAGTGATGATAAAAAAGATGTGATCATGACTTTCCAAAATCCCGTTGGTCAGAAGGAAAAAAATATAAACATTATTATCCCTGATCGAATAGTAAATAGTGACTTTGATCTTTTACAACAAGGTTCTGTAATCAATTGGAGTTCCGGTGATATCAGCCTCTCCGATGTTCTTGCCAAAGGAAAAATCCCAATCGTTGACCAATATAAAAAATGGTATCTATTTGAGGAAATGGTGAGTGCAATGAAAAAATTTTGTGCAATTCCGGGAAATGAGCAATATGGTCCTTTGATGGACCCTTGGAAAACGGCTAGTGCGAACTTAGCTGATAACACCGTGGGTTCTCTCATGCACAACCCAGATAAGAGACTCTCATTGCAACAACTGCTTGGCACGCAATGGCAAGCGTTCGAACGAGACTTCACGGACTGGTTAAAAAAGAACAATCAAACCGAATCATTTATCCGGGAAAAAGCAGAAGCGA
>NZ_JAHHPO010001086.1 GCF_024606365.1 Endozoicomonas sp. ONNA2 | reverse complement strand
GAATAGATAAATATCCTATTATCGGAATGATCGTTCGACCGATTCTGGCGCCCTGTGTAGAGATCTGACTAAGAGACAGCCCGACAGGGCGGGGAGTGTCTGATTATGGAGAATATAAAATGGATACCGTCATCCGCCATGCCGAGCCCCCGGACTTGCACGCAATTGGTGAGTTCTTCCGCGATCCGGGAGTAACCCGGCAGACCGGCCAGATTCCTTACCGGCCCCAGGCATATTGGCACAGTTTGTTCAATTTGGACGACAAGAACCATATACAGCTGGTTGCTGAGTCCTCAGGACAAATTCTTGGTCTTCTTGGGTTACGAATTCAGGACAACCCACGACGCAAACACTGCGCAAGCTTCGCTATTATTGTGCACCCGGATGCCCGGGGCCAGGGCATCGGTAAACAGCTGATGACAACCATGGTGGAACTCGCCGACAATTGGCTAAACCTGATCCGGATCGAATTGGACGTTTATACTGACAACGCTGGAGCTATTGCCCTCTACCAGAGCTTTGGTTTTGAGATAGAAGGTGAGAGCAAATATGATGCCTTCCGGGATGGACAGCTGGTCAACAGTTACCGGATGTCCAGAATCCGATTACCAGCAACCCCGAAACCAAAGACCGCGCCATGACACAAAGCCCGACCCGGAATGACAGTTCCTAATCAGGATATTTTTATGGGCTGATTGCAACTCTCAGCACAAAAAGCAGTCTGATATATCATTCAACTTAAATAAGTAGTTCATCATGAATATTTTCAGACAGTTTATCTCAATACTGGTTCTGCTCTCTTTTACCACAGTGGGCAACACTGCCTCACAACGCGCCATACCCGGCGATTTATCGTCCACAGCTTCCTGGCCCAAGCCAAAAGAAGTGGCATTCTCCCCCCGGAAGCTCCGACTTGTTGACTATAATCCCGAGTCCGGAAACTACCTGTTCCGGGGCAACATGCCCATTATCAAAGGCCAGTTTGCCTATCAAGAGCTGATTGACACCATGAATCAGAGAAGTCTTGAGAAGCTCCAGCTCCCCCTTCCCGACAACATCTTCATTTTTGATATTTCGTTGATCAGCAAGCTTGGTGAACGCCATTTACTGAGAAAAGAACAGGTATTTAGCCAAACCAACCCGGATCTGGTGCACCTGATCCACCATCCGGTTTATGGTGCCGCTTCCAATCCTGATTATTACCCGAAGTCAGTTCTGCACATCATGCTCAAGCTCCCCTTTATTGGTGATGTGTACAGACTCGTCAACAAGCTCAACAGATTACTTGATCAGGAGCACAACAGGCCTACAGCCATTTTTGTTCACTGTCAGGCTGGCAGTGACCGGACAGGCATGGTCATTGGCACTTATCAGATGCAGTTTCTGGGCAAGAGCTACCAGGAGGTGATTGAGGAAGCAGAGGAAATTGCCGGTCGACCGATCAGATATCCGCAAAAAAAAGGACTGCAATGGATCGCCTATTATTTGAGGGAGCATAAAGGGATTCAAAGTGTTGGCGCCATTTACTAAGCGCACCTGTAACTGTTTGGTGATCCCATACAATGTTCGCGATTACCAGGAGCTGCAGCCAT
>NZ_JAHHPO010000094.1 GCF_024606365.1 Endozoicomonas sp. ONNA2 | reverse complement strand
GGGATAGATGTAAGAAAAGTCATGGGTTATGCATTTATGACTTGAATTCAGGTTTCAAAAAAAATCGGCTTGGTGGATAAACCAGATGCAAGAAAGCAGCATGAAAATGCAGTACCGCTGATAGGTGGACTGGTTATTTACCTGACACTATTGATTATCGGGATGATCTTTTTTGCCAGCAGTACGGCACTTATTGCTTACTATGTGGCTGCGGGCTTTTTGACTGTTGTGGGTATATTGGATGACCGGTTTGATATTAGTGTAAGACTTCGAGTGCTATGCTCATTTGCAGCTACAGGGATCATGATGTACTGGAGTGGTCTCGTCTTTACTAACATTGGCAACCTGCTGGGCATAGGCGATATTGTAATGCCACTGTATGTTGCTGTGTTGTCCCTAAAAAAAACCGAACCAAACCACCGCTACAGCCCAGTAAAACCCTTCACCCCATGCACCCCTTTTGCATGAATAACCCGAACTGATTTTGCTTTTTATATATTTTATACAGAAATAGCTGGTACTAATAAAACCCGAACTGATAAAGCCTTAATTACCAAGGCCTACAGCAACTATCAGTCACCTGTTTGAATTGGTTGTTTTGCTAATCCATAGTCGTCCAAAAGTCGTTTCCAGCCAGATCCATTGTCGTTTTAAAATCCTTTAGGCTCAGCCCTTGATATCAAAGGGGTACAGCCTTATCGGCTTAGGAATTCATGTTTAAAAGAACATAAACACTAAAGATACTGGTCGATATTGACGCCATAGAACAACGAAGGCTCAACAAAACACAAGGCCTCTCAAGTTACCAAACCGCCCTTACTGAGTCATAAAACTGAACCTTACCGATGAAAATTCTGATTGTATTTGGAACCCGCCCCGAAGCGATAAAAATGGCGCCAGTTATTGAGGCATTCAAACAACAGCCAGAAATGGATACCAGAGTTTGCGTGACAGGGCAACACCGGGAGATGCTGGATCAGGTTTTGGAACTGTTCAAAATCACCACCGATTATGATCTGGATATTATGAAACCCGGCCAGGATCTCACCGATGTAACAACAGCTATCCTACAAGGAATAAAGCCGGTACTGGAAGAATTCCAGCCAGATCGAGTATTGGTTCACGGTGATACAGCAACATCCTTTGCCGCAACCCTGGCCGCGTATTTCCACAGAATTCCGGTAGGTCATGTTGAGGCGGGTTTAAGAACACACAATATTTTTTCGCCATGGCCTGAAGAGGGAATGCGTAATCTGACAGCCTGCCTGGCAGACCAGCACTACACGCCAACCACCGATTCACTAAAAAACCTGATTATGGAGAATATACCACCGGAAACCATCTATGTTACCGGCAACAGTGTTATTGATGCCCTGCTGGAGGTTTCTGAACGCATTGATCAGGATAAACAGTTGCAGACAGAGATAAGGAAGAATTTACCCTTCCTGGTAGATATTGAAAGTGGGCAGCAAAAGCTGATTTTGGTCACTGGCCATCGGCGTGAGAATTTCGGTGAGGGCTTTGAGCAGATATGTCAAGCCATTCAGGAAATAGCCGGAAGAAACGATGTGCAGGTGGTGTACCCGGTTCACCTTAATCCTAATGTACGTGAACCCGTTAATCGTCTTCTGTCAGGGCTTGACAACGTTCATCTTATTGAACCCCTGGAATACCTGCCCTTTGTCTATTTGATGAAAAAGTCATACCTGATTCTGACTGACTCCGGTGGTATTCAAGAAGAAGTACCATCACTTGGTGTGCCGGTTTTGTGCATGAGGGATACCACAGAACGGCCTTCAGCAGTACAGGCTGGCACTGTGCGCCTGGTCGGCACCTGTATGAATGCCATTGTTTCGGAAGTGACCCGACTTCTGAATGATGAAATTGCCTACCAGGTAATGAGTCATGCTCACAACCCTTATGGAGACGGCCACACCAGCTACAGAATTGTGCAGGCGGTATTGGGTAAAGATGCTTCCATGAGCATGTTCATTGATTCAAAAATTCATAATCGCTGATTGCCCTGACAGAACCACGAAGGCACCTAAGTACAAAAAGTCATCTATTAGAAATCTTAGTGTTTGTCGTGGTAACAACGTAAGCGTCCAAACAGGGGGCAGACTCCCCCTACTTGTCGAGATCGGCTTTTA
>NZ_JAHHPO010001085.1 GCF_024606365.1 Endozoicomonas sp. ONNA2 | reverse complement strand
CATAGTAACTGTCCACTTAGCCAGAAATATACGATTCCATTTGGCCAACTACTTACCCTTTTCTTAAATTACGATCTGTGCAAGAAATTCATCTAAAAGAACAAGCAAATCATCCGACTGAAGAACGACAGCGGAAGGCCGGTTAAAATGCTCTTTTAAACGTTTTGGAGGTAATTTTAATTGGGTCATGGGGTCATTTTGCTGATAGACAGGTGTAAGCAACGCATCAGAGTAAGGATGGGCTGTCTCAGAATATTCCTTATAATGCTCAGTCACCCAAATGGGAGGAGTGGCATCATTCGTGCGATGCGCTGCCAGCCAATTAAAAAATAGTTTGGGTGTGGTTTCTTTGCTACGACAAAGCCTTGTTGACCGCCATCCCACCATAATTTCGTTCCTTCGAACGTAAACGGTGAAACGACCAGTACTCTTCCCAGTCTCCGCTGGAGTTCAGTGAGCGCAGCTTCAGAATGGCTTCAGCTCCCTGTAAGCTCCAGCGTGCTCCGGTTATATCCAGACGATCATTGATCAGGTGTCGGCAAGCTCCTTCAATGACTCCGCTGGCAATGGGAAAGCCTGAACTGAGAGCTTTGCCATAACCAAGCCGACTTCGGTTTTTCTGTAAATAGCCTGCACATTTGTCAATGGATTCCCGGTTCTTCAGTTTCCTCTTCGTGGCACTTTGTTTCATTCCTCTCGCTACATGATCTGACTGCCCCCTTAGAACTTTGAGAGCCTGAAGTTCAACCCATTTTTCCACGCTCTCATCATCTTTTCCATGCAGGCAATAAGCTGCTTTCCACAGATATTCCAGTACATGAATGAAGTCCATTACGATACTCACTTTTACCTGCTTTTGACTGGCCACCTTTTCAATCATTTTTAGTTGGTGTGGGTGACCATCAACCACAATAACCCATTGACGATTCTGGCCCGGATCACGTTTCAGAGCTTCATCAAATGCCTCTTCTATGACTTGCACCCCGTCTCTTTCAACACTGGCCCAAGCTCTTTTGTTGCGCACTGGTGGCCTGAATTTGACGACATTGCCTGATTGATTCTCAAGGTTCATGATGGATTCCGGCGATCGCAGATTTTTCTTTACGGTATAAACTGTCCCCACCATCGCCATGCGCTTTCGGTCCTTCTTTTCTCCCGGACTTAAACGGGTCTGGCGTTTTTTCTTGCTTTTCTCTGCATTTTTCCGGGTCGCCTCCCTTAACCCGTCAGGCAGCATTACCAAGCCTTTGCCGTCAAAACTCAGAACCAGCAAGTCATCCGTTTGCTCATCTTCTATCTCTCGTTGCTCATAAAACTCAACAAAATCCTGAGCAGTGTCCTCAACCAATTTTATGGTCTGGTGCTTGCCAACAATACCGGGGCAATTCTCACGATGACGTTTCACGACACTGTCATAAGAACGGTCAATGGCATCAGTGACCACGCGTTTTCGTACACCATCAGAGTATTGGTCATCATTGAGGTTCAGTTCCCCATCCAATGGGAATTCACTGGAGACATTACGCTGGCTGTAAGACAGGCGTTTGACAGCCACCTTTCCAAATATTGTCGTAATAACCCGACTGGTATTTTGGCGGACATGGTTGCGGGATATGCCATCAGAGGCAGTGACGGATACAGCCTTTTCTTCATCCTCAGTCTGTTTATCGAGATACCCTTGAAACATTAACCGGAGTAACTCGTTGCCATGATTACGAAGGTACTCTTCAGTCGTGCCATGATCCTGGACACAGGCAGATTCAAGGTGATCGATCATAGCGTTGAATTGATCCAGTGCCGGAGAAAAAAATTGAAAGTCGAGTGTATTGGCGTAAGATGCGTTCACGAAGGGCTGCTTTTCTGGTGCTATGTGTTTGACGACTTTATATCACCACAGAACAGCCCTTTTTTCTTTGCCTCTGATCATCGGAGTGACCGATATATCGGGGTTGCGGTGTCGTAGGAAAAGAACCGCACCCAAATCTTTTTGGCTTTTCGCCAGGTTCCATCCAGGATAATCAGTACTTCCGGCCTCTCAGTTTGCAGGACATCCTGGCTGGCCCTGGCATTCGCTCCGGGAAATAGCAGGTAGCAGTTCTTTTCTGCCAGCGTTCTCAGAAGTTGTGAATGAGCGGAAAAATCTTCACCCACCCATACCTCGCAATTACCGATACCCAGCTCCAGAATGCGCGCCGTATTCAATGGGTGCCTGGACTCTCTGGGATGCTGCAGAATAATAATATCCATGCAGGCAGTCTCGTCTTTGAGCGCTTTACAGTAACACTGTTTTTCCGGGCGTTGGCATCGAGAGCAAAGGGATCTTGGCATGGGAAACTTTACAGTAACAGTGCTGGCACTCTACCTGCACATTGTCGTGTCCATTCTTTTTGACATTCTCAGAATCACAGTGCGGACAGAGAACAGTGCCATCTGGCCAGCGGTTCTCACGGATCATCTCAAAGCAGGTTTCATTACTGATGAGATCTGAGATTCGGCCTATATTCATGGTCAATGCTGGCGATGGCTGATTATATCCACCAAGGATAGCTCAGCAGTTTGGAATTCGAAAAGAGCCTATCGAAGTAACTATTCAGCACCCCTCATTTAAATCTGGAATTTTCTGATTTTTATACCAT
>NZ_JAHHPO010001084.1 GCF_024606365.1 Endozoicomonas sp. ONNA2 | reverse complement strand
GGTACTGCAACGGGTTATCACGAAGTACTGACAGTATAAACACAACCTGCCAACACCTTATCCACAGACTTATTCCGGTAAAAGCGAGGGCGTATATTTATTCCTGGGCTCAGTCAGGGAGGAAGTAGAGTCGTTGGTACTGAAGCTTTATGGACCGGACTACGCCAGGCAGCAGCAGTTGAAGAAAAGACAGGATAATATTGACCGGGAGATTCGCAAGCTTAAACGACGCAGCAAAGCTCTGGAGAAAGAGCGGTTATCAGTTCCTGATCAGTAATAACAGAATTTGCAATGCTTCGAACCTGTCTTACATTTGATTGTGGTGTCAGCGAACAATGATCAGGAGGCGGTAGTGAAAATCCCCCGGGCCATAAAGAAGAATGTTGCGAATATTATTGACAGGTTTAACAAGGAGAATGGTTGTCAGTATCAGGAAAGATACCGGGGGGGGAATATCTGTATCTCGATAAAATTGACACCCATGGGGCGGGACAGATTTGCCGGTTGAAGTTTAACGGCAAAGAAGATGACTGGTCTTTTGCGATTTATAAATACTCCTCTCAACGATACGACAGTGAGGAAATATTCTTTCCTGGTGAAGAGTACGTGAATGGCACAGTAGAAAGTGCATTAAAGGCGGGACTGCTTACTTACTCACCTTATTAATCAGGGATACGTGTCGGGCTTTCTTGCGGGCTCCCTCCAATCCTATCGTCTCATGTCTATGGTCGCATTTGCTGCCGACTCTGTGGGTTTCTCCGGTTCCAATTCAAGATCCGCAATACCCAGAAACCAACCCACCTGCACTCGTTCGCAGAAGCTAAAATAAGAATGGGCAATAGTACTATCAGGAAGCATTTCTTAATGTTTACCCTGAGAGACTGCCTACGCGGCAACTGCTCCTGCGTTGCTCTGGCTCCTGCATCCATGCAGTCGTACTGTGACAGCAAATTGGTCTAAAGGAGCGGAAATTTTTAGTAAATAATCCACTATTCACTCAAAATTTCCTATTTTCTATCCTCAATTTTCAGCCATCCTCGTCACGACCGCTATTCTCGGACAGCCTCCCGGAGCAACGCAGGAGCAGTTGCCGAGAGTGCCTGCACAAAATATATGATTTCGTATGCCTTGCTAGTTAAATCAGATGATTAATAAACTTTT
>NZ_JAHHPO010001083.1 GCF_024606365.1 Endozoicomonas sp. ONNA2 | reverse complement strand
AGTGACTGTCCACTTAGTCAGAAAATATGATTTCATTTGGTTAACTACTTATCATCCATTAAACAAATGCCCATAGCGCGTGAAAATATTTTGCGCCACCCTCAGGGATGAAAAATGGTTAAGAAAAATATTTTTCACGGCAAAGTTTGTTGGTAACCACGGCGAGATCCCGGGCAAGGGTTCAGGAGGGGGAATTTTGCCTGTCACCCCGTCGATAGCCCTTCACTGGTGAAATTTTGGATAGAATTATGGTGAAACAGTTCAAATAATTGTTCATATGTTAAACCACGGGTACTCCTGTTAAACTCCACCGTCAGGTCTTACTCCCGGTTCCAGTTTCATGCATCCTGTTTTCTGGTGTTGCACCTACTACCGGATCGTGATGGTTTAAAGCGGAACTGATGATGAAAAAACTGGCAATAGCCCTATTGACACTGCTGCTGGTTTATCTGCAAACCAGGCTCTGGATTGGTGAAGGCAGTGTGGCAGAAATGTTGACTCAAAAAGATAACCTTGAGCGTTTCAGACTGGAAAATGAACGTTTGTACCAGCGAAATCGTCTGCTGGCCAAAGAGGTTGTTGAGCTACAGCAGGGGATGGAAACGGTTGAAGAGATAGCGCGTCAGGAGCTGGGTATGATCCGCAGCGATGAAACATTCTTTCAGACTTATGATTAACGGGGTTTATCTTGTTCCTGTATTGGTTGGGAGTCGTTCCTGAACGGCCTTCTGGATGTTCAAATCAAGGGTGTCAGAGTGAGTAGCGTAGAAACCATGAACACGGTTCGTTACTGGGCGGTTGTCCCGGCAGCGGGGGTTGGCCGCCGAATGAATGTCGATATTCCCAAGCAGTACCTTGAAATCAAGGGCAAGCCTCTGATGGTGCATACACTGGAACGATTGCTGGATTTTCCCAGACTGGAAATGATAGTGGTGGTTCTCGATTATCACGATGAGTACCACCAGTCCATTGAACTGTTGAGACATCCACAAGTTCTCCTTGCCCAGGGGGGGCATGAGCGTTATCACTCGGTGCTCAATGGTTTGAGAGTGCTATTGGATATTGCCAACCCTGATGACTGGGTACTGGTTCATGATGTTGCCCGCCCCTGTATTCGCCGTTCCGATATGGATTGGCTGGTTAATCAGCTTCATGATCACCCTGTCGGAGGCCTGCTGGGCAGCCCGGTTACCGATACCATCAAGAAGGTGGGAGGCCAGGATGTTGTGTCCGAAACGGTAGACCGTCAGGGGCTCTGGCATGCCAAGACTCCGCAAATGTTCCGTCTTGGCATGTTGCACGATGCGATGGCAAAGGCGATAGCGGATAAGATGCCGGTAACGGATGAGGCCAGTGCCATTGAATACGCTGGCAAACAGCCCGTCATGGTGGAAGGACATGCTGATAATATTAAGGTGACCCAGGGAACTGATCTGGCTTTGGCGTCTCTATATATAGAACAACAGTTGAAACTTATTGAGGTCACTTGATGCGTACTGGTCATGGTTTTGATGTTCACCGCTTTGGTGAAGGTGATTATATTGTTCTGGGTGGAGTAATAATTCCGCACACCCACGGGTTGGTGGCGCACTCTGATGGTGATGTTCTGCTTCACGCCCTCTGCGACGCCCTGCTCGGGGCGGCAGGCCTGGGTGATATTGGCAAGCACTTTCCGGATACCGATGAGCGTTATGCCGGCATAGACAGCCGCAAGTTACTACGTCATGTTATTGCCCTGCTTGAACGGCAGAACCTGGTTCCGGTTAATATGGACAGTACCATCATTGCCCAGTCTCCTAAAATGGCACCGCACATTGATCAGATGCGGCTAAATATCAGTGAGGACATCGGGATTGACCCCTCTTTGGTGAATATCAAAGCGACGACCACTGAAAAGCTGGGCTATACCGGTAGAAATGAAGGTATTGCGGTTCACGCCGTTGTTCTGTTGAAAGATTTGGAGTCATAATTCATGGCATGGTGCCTTCTGGACAGAAGGCCCGATGCTTATTTGTTAATTTTCGTTAATACCTTCCCCTGACTGCGTTAAACGCGATATTGTTCATTGTTTATTTTTCCTTGTTGGGTGCGCCTCATGGATGCAGATGTACCGAAGGCAGCCGATTACTCCGTTGATTGGTATTATGCCTTTGGCGGTCCTTTGGGTAGTTGTCTTTTCAAGTCCTGTCATGAAGATTTTCTGGTTGACGAGCGGCTGCCTTTTGAGCCGGAAGGTGAAGGTGAACATCTTTATTTGCTGATTGAAAAAAAAGGAGAGAATACTGACTGGGTTGCAGGGCTGTTGGCGAGACATGCAGGTGTCAGAAGACAGTCGGTGAGTTATGCCGGGAGAAAGGACCGTCATGGAATTACACGTCAATGGTTTTGCATATCCCTGCCTGGTATGGCTGATCCCGACTGGAGTGAACTGGAGAGTGACACCATACGGATCGTGCGACAGGCCCGCCATCGGAAAAAACTGAAAACCGGAGCCCTGAAGGCCAATGGTTTCTGTATCACATTGCGGAATATTGATGCTGACCCTGCGCGGGTGAATGCCCGGCTAGGGCAGATATCCCATGAAGGTGTACCTAATTATTTCGGTGAACAGCGCTTTGGCCATGAGGGACGGAATATTAAAAAAGCCATTGATATGTTGGCTGGAAAAGTCAGGGTGCAGCGTAATAAACGATCGGTCTATCTGTCTGCAGCCCGATCCTGGCTGTTTAACCGGATTCTGTCGCAAAAGGTCATGGCAGGTGTCTGGAACCAGTATCTTTCCGGGGACGCATTAGGATTCCCTGACAGTAATAGCCTGATTTTTACTGTGCCGGATAAAACCATAATGACCCGCCTGGGCAACGGTGAATTAAGCCCGACTTCGCCGCTGTGGGGCAGGGGGGTATCGAAAGTGACTGACCAGGTTCTGACTTTCGAACAGTCTGTCACTGTCCATTATCCTCAGCTGTGCGATGGACTTGAGCGTGTCGGTTTGTTGCAGGAGCGCAGGGTTAATCGCCTGATACCCCGACAGTTTACCTGGTTGTGGAAAGGTAGCCCGGCAGGAAGTTCCCTGATCTTGCGCTTTGAATTGCCAAAGGGCTGTTTTGCCACCTCCGTACTCAGGGAGTTGTTTGATTGTTATGAAAAAAACCATTCTCTTGCAAATGCCCATGGCGCGTGAAAATATTTTGCGCCACGTCAGGGATGAAAAATGGTTGAGCAAAATATTTTTCATGGCACAAGATTTGTGCAAAACGGTCGTTACAAGCGGTCGTGAAATGAGTCCTGCTGGTTGCAACAGTGGGCTTGAAAAAAGGTTGGATTAATTCAGGATTGATGGACTATGACCATATTGCTATCCAATGATGATGGCGTCACCGCCAGGGGATTGGCCTTTTCGTATGCCACCATGAAATCACATGGTCAGTGCTGGGTAGTGGCTCCGGATAATGACTGCTCTGGCAAGGGGCATTCTCTCACTTTGCACCGGCCACTGCGCATGAAAGAGCACGACAATGGGTTCTTCAGTGTTGACGGGACACCGGCAGATTGTGTCAATCTGGCCGCCAGTGGGCTGTTTGGCTGCCTTCCGGAGCGCGTAGTTTCCGGTATTAACAATTGCGCAAACCTGGGGGATGATGTGCTCTACTCAGGGACTGTGGCCGCCGCCATGGAAGGACGCATGCTGGCAAAAACCGCAATCGCTATTTCATCCTGTGGTCGAGAGGATCACCATCTGGAAGTAAGCGCCAAAGTGTTACACGATTTGATGTTGCGTCTTGATGAACAGGTTTTGCCAGAAGGCACGATACTTAATGTCAATGTGCCGGCCTGTGGTTATGACGATATTCGTGGAATGAAAATTACCCGTCTGGGCCATCGTGACCAGTCAAAGCCTCCGGTACCAATGACCGATCCCCGTGGCAATAGAGTATGGTGGATCGGCGGTGTTGGCAGGCCCCTGGTTGCTGAGGAAGGGACCGATTTTCATGCGGTGGCCTCTGGCTATGTGTCCATTACCCCATTGCAATACGACAAGACCGGTCATGCAACGTTATCACTGATGGAGGATTGGCTTGGAGCCTGTGTATGAGGGATCTTGAAATTGATGGTATCGGCATGACGTCACGCCGAACCAGAGAGCGGCTGATTCAGCGTCTTCTGGATCAGGGTATTCAGTCCGACAAGGTTCTGGAGGCCATTCGCACCATTCCCCGTCACCTTTTTCTTGATGAGGCACTGGCCCATCGTGCTTATGAAGATACAGCACTGCCGATTGGTCATAATCAGACTCTCTCCCAGCCGTATATTGTGGCCAAAATGACGGAAGTGCTGTTGGCCCGGGGTGAGCGGAACAAGGTGCTGGAAATTGGCACTGGATCCGGTTATCAGACAGCTGTGCTTGCCTCGCTGGTGGCTAAGGTTTACTCCGTGGAACGCATCAGGCCATTGCAGGAGAAGGCACAGCAGAGACTGTCCAGGTTATCTCTGAATAATGTTCGTCTTCGTCATACCGATGGTGGCATGGGATGGCCAGAGGAGAGTCCATTTGATGGAATTATCGTTACAGCGGCACCAGGAGAAATCCCTGAAGCATTGTTGAGTCAGCTTTCTTTGGAAGGTGGCAGGCTGGTAATTCCGGTTGGAGGAAGCAACTTTCAGGATCTTGTACTGGTGACCAGAAATGGTGATGAATATCAGCGCAAGGTGTTGGAAGCTGTCAGGTTTGTACCATTGCTGGCGGGTGTTATACGGTAAAAAAACATTGCTTTCTTTTTCACAATTTACCCACATAAAAAGTAGTCAGTCCAGGATGGCTGATGGCTATTATTGCTCTTTTTTTAACCTCTGTTCCAAAGGTCAGAACATGTCGAATCATTCTTCTTATTTCGTCCTCATCGCAAAGGGAATGGCCATGGGGGCCGCAGATGTGGTTCCGGGCGTATCTGGTGGCACCATCGCGTTTATTACCGGCATTTATGACCGGCTGTTGAATGCCTTGAAAAGTGTTAACCCATCATTACTGAAAGTACTGGGTGACGAAGGGGTTGCCGGTGTGTGGCAGAGGATAGACGGCACATTTCTGGTGTGTGTGTTTGGTGGCGTGCTGACCAGTATTCTGTCATTTGCCCATGTGATCACCTGGTTTTTGGCTACCTGGCCAGAGATGCTCTGGGCATTCTTTTTTGGTTTGATTCTGGTATCCGGTCTGCATATGGTTCGTCAGGTTGAGCACTGGAATACCGCCACCATCACCACCCTGATCACGGGTATGGTGATCGCTTATGCAGTTGGTGTATTAACCCCAACCAGTCTTGAACCAGATCCAGTGACGCTGTTTTTTGCCGGAAGCATTGCTATCTGCGCCATGATTCTACCGGGTATTTCCGGCAGCTTTATTCTACTGATGATAGGGTTGTATGGTCCGGTAATTGATGCCATTAAGAGCCTGGATTTCAATGTGCTGATCGTTTTCGGCTTGGGCTGCATTAGTGGGTTGCTCAGCTTTTCCCATGTGTTGGCATGGCTGTTAAAAAAACACCGGGATCTGGCCATTTCCCTATTGACCGGCCTGATGCTTGGGGCTCTGGGCAAAGTCTGGCCATGGAAGGAAACGCTGGAAACACGGGTTAACAGTTCCGGGGAGCTGGTTCCACTGATTCAGGCTAATGTGTCTCCGATCAATTATGAGGGGATTACCGGACAGCCCGCTTATCTGGTTGAATCTATTGGACTGATGTTTTTAGCCATTGCTTTGGTGGTGATGATTGAGTTGCTGGGTAGTAAAAAGCACTAAATTATTAATTTTAAATAGATGAAAATACTGATGTTGTAATAATATTTTAAACCATGATTCTTTTTTTTTATTCTTTTATTGAATAGATGATTTCTGTGGGTATGTAGGTAATTGGAGCTGATAAAGTGTTGGATTTCATGAAAATCACTCAGTTTAATTTGAGTGATTGCTCAAAAAAAATGCTTTTTCTACTAATGGTCTGCCTGCTTACTTCAAGTTGCAGCCATGACCCGGGCAGGGTTACGGTTACTGATCTGAGATCACCGCCCAAAGTGACCTCAGGTCAGCATATTGTCCAGAGGGGGGAGACTCTTTATTCAATAGCCTGGCTTTATAGCAGAGACTTCAGAGAGTTGGCCCAAGAGAATAACATTCGAAGCCCTTATACTATCTATCCCGGGCAGAGAATAAACTTATCCATTCACCGTTATGGGGTTGGCACCGCTACGGGAACTCCTGTCAGGCAGTCAAAGAAAACAACCGCCAGAAGCAACGCTCCGGTTAAAAAACATACAGCAAAGAGTTCGACGCCAAAAAGTACCGCTTCCGGCAGCAGTGGCTGGCAATGGCCTGCCAACGGGAAAGTTATTTCCGCTTATTCGCTCAAAATGCCTGTTAACAAGGGGATTGATATTGACGGCAAATTAGGAGAGCCTGTTACCGCAGCCGCCAGTGGTGAGGTAGTGTACGCAGGAAGCGACCTGTCCGGCTACGGCAGGCTGATCATTTTGAAACATAATAGTAGCTATCTGAGCGCCTATGCGCACAACAAGGAACTTTTGGTGAATGAGGGAGACTCAGTTAAAGCGGGCCAGAAGATAGCCGAAATAGGTTCTACAGGAACGACGGAGCCTAAGCTGCACTTCGAAATTCGGCGTGATGGTAAACCGATCGACCCGACGGGATACCTTCCACGGCGATGATGATGAAGGTCAGTGGCTGTTTGTAGTAGAGGGATCTCACGGGTGTCGGCGCAATCTTGAGTTGCCCGGCATAGAGTGGGACTTTCCGGATAGGACTAACTCTTATGGCATCGAAGAGGGATGACGCAGAGCTAAGCAGTTATGCTGACGATGTAATCCAGGGACAGGATGAATTGAGCCCGGATGAAAATGCCGGCGACCTCAGTGAAGTGGTTGACGAGAACGATGATATCGGCAAGTCACAGCCTGCGGCTGTGTCTCCGGTTAATACTGGTCGTCGAAAAGAAGACGATGGGTTTTACAAATCCATTGATGCAACCCAGCTGTACCTGAATGAGATTGGCTTTTCACCTCTCCTCACCCCTGAGGAAGAGGTCCACTATGCCCGCCTTGCCCGCAAAGGGGTGGAAGCGGGCAGACGCCGGATGATTGAAAGTAATCTTCGGCTGGTTGTTAAAATCTCCAGGCGCTATGTTAACCGTGGTCTGACACTGCTTGATCTGATTGAAGAGGGTAATTTGGGTCTGATTCGTGCTGTTGAGAAATTTGATCCTGAACGTGGATTCCGTTTTTCAACCTACGCGACCTGGTGGATACGACAGACGATTGAACGGGCGATCATGAATCAGACCCGTACCATTCGCCTGCCCATTCATGTGGTTAAAGAACTGAATGTCTACCTCAGGGCCGCCAGGGAATTGACCCAGAAGCTGGATCATGACCCCAGCCCGGAAGAAATCGCCGAGTTGCTGGATAAACCGGTGGCTGATGTAAAGCGTATGCTTGGCCTCAATGAGCGAGTGACTTCGGTTGATACGCCCCTGGGGCCTGACTCGGATAAATCCATTCTGGATACGATCTCTGATGAGAAAGGTGCTGACCCGGCAGAACTGTTACAGGATCTTGATCTTAATGACAGCCTTGACCGTTGGTTGGGTGAGTTATCAGAAAAACAGCGAGAGGTGGTTGCCCGCCGTTTTGGTCTTCGGGGGTACGAAACCAGTACGCTTGAGGAAGTGGGTAAGGAGATCGGCCTGACCCGCGAACGGGTAAGACAGATTCAGGTAGAGGCGTTGAAACGGCTTCGCTCAATTCTTGAAAAGCAGGGGTTGTCAGGAGAGTCCCTGTTCAATTGATGGCCCTGCATTTTAGCACAGTTAATAAAAAGCCATGGAAACTTTCATGGCTTTTTTATCAATAGCCATTTTGTTTTTGATCTCAGCGTTCCAGCTGGTCCAGTTTACCCTTCACGCCGTCCCACTCTGCCGCATCAGGGAGGGGGTCTTTCTTCTCGGTAATGTTATCCCAGACATCAGCGAGCACGGCGTTCAGTTCGATGAACTCTTGCTGATCGTCGGGAACCTCATCTTCAGAGAAAATAGCGTTTGCCGGACACTCTGGCTCACAAAGAGCGCAGTCAATACATTCGTCCGGGTGAATAACCAGGAAGTTTGGTCCTTCATAGAAGCAGTCTACAGGACAGACTTCCACGCAATCGGTGTATTTGCACTTGATGCAGTTTTCACCCACTACGAAAGCCATGGTGGTTAAACTCCATTTGAGCTGACTAAAAAAAGTACCGCCCGGTTTTGCTGATATTCGTGACAATAAGCTGATTCACGAAAGCATGTCATAATGCGACCTGAAACATTATGTCAGGTTCTTTTCACAGAACCTGAGGCAATACAAATATGTCGGGCTAGTTTACCAGGGTTCTGACACTCTCCGCCCTGATGCACCCGAAGGACATATAAGGCGAGGTTTCTTGATCGCTCAAGAACGAAAGACCGGATAAAGGTAGCAAGGTATGAACAAACACACAAGCGAAATGCTCCGAGCCTGCGCGGCCCGGCGCTCCGGTCTTATATCGCTGCCGGCGCGACTTGGCCCGGTTAGACGATGCTTTACGACGGATTTGGTAAGGCTGGATAACCGGATGAATATAAACTTATACCGGCGGGGTATAAGCACCATTATATTATTTTCTCAAACCCTTGAGCATATAGAGCAGCTCCAGAGCCTGGCGAGGTGTCAGGTTATCCACGTCTGTTTTATCCAGTACCTCAACAACCGGATGTGGTTCAGGATTGGCAAACAGATCAACCTGAGGTGTGAAAGTGGCCTTTCTTGACGGTTTGGCAACAGGTTGTGGAGCAGATTCCTGCCGCTCCAGCATGATCAGCTTTTGTCGTGCCTGGTGAATGACCTGTCGGGGCACACCGGCCAGTTGTGCCACCTGCAGTCCATAGCTCTGGCTGGCAGGGCCTTCCTGCACCGCATGGAGAAAGACAATGCGATCGTCATGTTCGGTTGCATTGAGATGCACGTTCACCACCGTATTGCACTCATCTGGCAACTGGGTCAACTCAAAGTAGTGGGTGGCAAACAGCGTGAATGCCCGTACTGAATCTGCCAGATATTGAGCGCAGGCCCAGGCCAGGGACAACCCGTCAAAAGTACTGGTCCCACGGCCGATTTCATCCATCAGCACCAGACTCTGGGCGGTCGCATTATGCAGAATATTGGCGGTTTCGGTCATTTCCACCATAAAGGTTGAACGACCACCGGCCAGATCATCCGAAGAGCCGATGCGGGTAAAAATCCGATCCACCAGACCCATGCGAGCCCGGGATGCAGGTACAAAGCTGCCAATATGGGCCAGCAGGACAATCAGCGCCGTCTGTCGCATATAGGTGGATTTACCGCCCATATTGGGACCGGTGATAATCAACATACGACGCTGAACATTGAAGCTGACATTGTTTGCCACAAACGGTTCATCCAGCACCTGCTCTACAACGGGATGGCGGCCTTCAACAATGTCAATACCGGGGCTTTGCAGGAGTTCAGGACGGCACAAATTCAGTGTCTCGGCACGTTCAGCCAGATTACTGAGCACATCCAGCTCTGACAGTGCCATGGAGCACGCCTGAAGCGGTCCCAGCTGTGCCACCAGTTTGTCCAGAAGCTCATCGTACAGGGCTTTTTCACGGGCCAGGGCACGGCTTTTGCTGGACAGCGCCTTGTCTTCAAACGCTTTTAGCTCCGGGGTAATAAAGCGTTCAGTATTTTTCAGAGTCTGGCGGCGAATATAGTCAACCGGGGCCTCTTCGGATTCACGGCGGCTCAACTCAATATAGTAACCATGTACCCGGTTATAACCGACTTTCAGACTGGGTAGCCCGGTACGTGCACGCTCCCGTAATTCCATTTGCACCAGATAGTCACCGGCATTCTCACTGATGGCGCGAAGTTCATCCAGCTCGGCATCGTAACCTTCGCCGATTACACCGCCATCACGGATCACCACCGGTGGGTTCTCAATGATGGCCCGGGTCAATAATGCGTCAAGTTCAGGGTGTTCACTGATGCTTTCTGCCAGTTGATGTACTGTTTGGCTGTCAATGATCGCCAGTTGCTGCTGCAGTTCCGGCAATTGCTGCAGGGCATCCCTCAACCGTGCCAGATCCCGTGGCCGGGCAGATTTCAGGGCAACCCTGGCAAGAATACGTTCAACGTCGCCAATATGTTTGAGAATGGGGTAGAGGGACTCAAAATGGCATCCGTCTTTCAGGGAAGTGATGGCTGACTGGCGGCCCTGCAGTTTGTCAATATTGCGCAGTGGCCGGTTGATCCACCGTCCGAGCAGGCGACTGCCCATGGCTGTGGCAGTGCGATCCAGCACGGCGGCTACGGTGTGCTCCCGGCCGCCGTTCATATTAGTGGTCAGTTCCAGATTTTTCCGGCTGGCGGCATCCAGAACCACACTCTCTTCCCGGTTTTCCTGTGCCAGGCCACGAATATGGGGCAGAGCGGTTCGCTGTGTTTCCCGGGCATACTGCAGCAGACAGCCCGCCGCCTCAATAGCCAGGGTCAAGTGGCTGCAGCCAAAGCCATCAAGACTTTGCGTCTGGAACTGTCGGGTTAATTGCTCAACAGCACTCTCATGCTCAAAGTCCCATGGGGGGCGTTTGCTGGAACCGGGGCGACGCAGTAGTATTTCAGGCCAGTCGCTGTCATCATTCAGTAATACTTCGGCAGGGCTCAGGCGCTCAACTTCAGAAAGCAATGCCTCTTCACCGGTCACCTCAAGCACATTGAACCGGCCACTGCTGATATCGAGAAATGCCAGGCCATAGCGGGTTTCCCTTTGGGTTACTGCCATCAGCAGATTATCCTGACGTTCATCCAGCAATGCCTCATCACTCACGGTGCCGGGGGTCAGGATGCGAACCACCTGACGCTCCACTGGCCCTTTGCTGGTGGCCGGATCACCAATCTGCTCGGCAATGGCAACGGACTGACGCAACCGGATCAACCTGGCCAGATATCCCTCCACCGCATGATAGGGAATACCCGCCATGGGGATTGGTTCGCCACCAGACTGCCCCCGTTTTGTCAGGGTAATGTCCAGCAGGTGTGCAGCTCTTTTGGCGTCATCATAAAACAGCTCGTAGAAATCACCCATCCGATAAAACACCAGGTGATCCCTGTGCTGTTGTTTGATGCGCAGATACTGCTGCATCATGGGTGTGTGGTTGGAGAGGTCTGTATTGGTCATTAAGCAAAAAAAAGATTGTCTGCCCAGTCTGATAGTAGCCAGCTTAAACTGGATACAGGTTCAGTATTCGGTAGTCACTTGAAATAAGATTGCACCATTATAGTATCAGCCGGTCAGGCTGTATGTCTTCCTCAGAGGCAAATAGTTCAGTCTTCCGACTGCTTGTATTTACTCCCGATGAAATATTCACCCCGGGCTACGATGAAGCCAGTAATTTCTGGCCAGATCAAACCGAATACCCACCCCGGGCCAGAAAAGAACTGCCAGTTCGCTGATAAGTGATTTATGTTTGGAACTTTGTCTGAGAGCGGAGGTCCATGAAGTAATGCTCACGGTTACAATGAAGTAAAGTTAGCGCACTTTGTAACTATTCAGCACCCCCGAAGACCATATCTAGTAATAACCGATGGGACAGAACCACTACATGTCGATCAACAAGACTTTAGTACTCTTAATTTCTCACTGAAATGCCTGCAAATAATCGGGTACCAATATTTTATTAATCAATATGTAGTATTTTGTTCGATCAGTTATCACAAGATATATGTGCTGAACAGTTACCGCACTTTTATGCAAGGATTGAGGAGCTATCGTTATTGACTATCCGGTCAGTGATTTATGCGAAGACAAATAGTGAACCACGTACCTTTATTTTACATTCAGCTTTAAGGAGTTTCGTTATGGACATTAATCATGTGACGCATCCAGGCATGTTGATTAACCAGCCTGAACCTTCATCAGCCGGTATTTCCAAGTGTGGTTTGGTTGACAAATTCAGGCATCTTTTTTATGGCTATGACCTGAAAAATGGAACTACTACAAATTATGGAGCTACCATGATGGGCATAGGGGCTGGTGCTGCTGTCGGAGCCTTTACCCTTGGCAAGTTGGCGGATAAGATTACGACCACTGGTGCAGTCAGACCGGATACAGCTCTGTCTGATCGTGCGATTGATCGTGTGATTGATCGTGCATTTGGTACTGTGGAAACCATCGTCAAGGAAAACCCGCTGGCCTGCGGTGCAGCTGCTGGTGCAGCAACGGCGATCTTGGGGATTTATATGCTTGGCAGCAGTCTGAAGCCTGTAGCGGTAAAGTCTATCGAGGCTGCCCGGGATGAGTTGAGGCATCAGCTAAAAATTAACGTTGAAGGAATCAAGATCCATGAAGAGCAGATTGCCCAATATCAAAAAAGGCTATCGGAATTTAAGCCTCAACTACCGGCGGAAGTAGCAAAATACCAGGAAATATCACAGCAACGCTATGAAAAGGAGTTAACCGACTACCAGCAAAAATTTGATCGTAAGGTTGGGAGGTTAACAGGTTATATGGATGCCGTTTTGAAGTGGCACCTCAGCAATTCGGGTGATGCTCCCCGTGAACAAAATGGGGTTGAACTCTTCAGGGCCGGTAGTGAGTTAACGAGTTTTATCAACAGCGCTGATCAGAAGGACCAGCTAAATTTAGTGCTTTCCAAATGGCGACTGCTTGATGCACTCAAACCGCTGTTAAGTGATAAAGAATATCGCACAGTCTCCAGCATTGTTTGGAGCTTTCCTGTCAGACCGAGTTTTTACGTAGAAAAAGGCCCGATTGCCAAACAGTATTCTAAAACTTTGAAACAAAGTGAATCAGAGCAAAGAGAGATAAGCATATTGGAGTCCCGGATCAAAGAAGTACTGATCCAATACCCGAATTTAAAGCCTGATGCTGCGGGTAATATTCCCAAGCCTCCGGCTCAAGATTTCAGGCACTATATGCCAGAGTGATGTTGACTAATATATCCGGTCAATGAAAAAGAGGGTAACAATGGCAACAGAGTGCCGGTGCGGTTACTCTCGCCAAAAAAATAGAGAAAAAAGCGCACCCATCCCCAAAGGCTCGTTAACATCTGCCAGAGCCAAAGGTCGAGTGGAAATCTATGTACATCCATCAGTTTAAGTGTGAGTCAAGTTGCAGGACGCAGCATTCAATGACTATGCAAACACGGTAATGAACAGAGCTGACACTCCCCGCCCTGTCGGGCGAGGGTTCTTGATCGCTCAAGAATGTTTCTGTTTCACAGTTCGTTGCCCGGAGAACAGCTTGGTTATCGCATATAAAGTTCCCGTAGTGAGAACTTTTACGGTGACGAACCAACGGGGGCGCTTGGCCCCAAGCTCTCCAGGAGGCTGTCCGAGAATAGCGCCCGTAGCGAGGACGACAGAAAATTGAGGATAA
>NZ_JAHHPO010001082.1 GCF_024606365.1 Endozoicomonas sp. ONNA2 | reverse complement strand
GATGGATACCGGCGGCCGTATTGAGCGCTTTAATAAGCGTTTTGGCAAGCTGGGCGCTCGCAAGTAATCGAACTGGCAGCCTGTCGATCGAAAGGTGTTAAAAGGCGGCTGTTTATCAGTCGCCTTTTTTGTGGGCCTGTTATTTTTCCAATTGATCTTGTTACCCCCATTTCCATCATATATTCTGGGTTTTCTTATAACCTCCTCCTTTACCAGTAAAACTCATGGAAATGAAGCAAGCTGCACTTGATTATCATGCTCTTCCAAAACCTGGAAAAATTTCGATTGAAATTACCAAGCCGGCAGAGACTGCGCTGGATCTTTCCCTGGCATATAGCCCCGGTGTCGCAGAGCCAGTGCGGGCGATTGCTGAAAATCCGGAAGATGTCTATCGATATACCGGCAAAGGTAACCTGGTTGCAGTCATCAGTAATGGTTCAGCGATTCTCGGTCTGGGTAACCTGGGCGCACTGGCCAGTAAGCCGGTTATGGAAGGCAAGGCTCTGCTGTTCAAGCGTTTTGCCGGTGTTGATGCTATCGATATTGAAGTGGAATCTGAGAGCCCACAGGCGTTCATTGATACTGTGAAGCGAATTGCCTGCACCTTTGGCGGTATTAATCTGGAGGATATCAAAGCACCTGAGTGTTTTGAAATTGAACGTCGTTTGATTGAAGATTGTGATATTCCGGTGTTCCATGATGACCAGCACGGTACTGCGATCGTGACGGCTGCGGCCATGCTCAATGCCCTTGAGATTGCCGGAAAGGATATTGAAGCAGCAAAGTTGGTCTGCCTGGGGGCCGGATCGGCAGCCATTGCCTGTGTGCAACTGCTGATCAGCTGCGGCTTCAAGCCAGACAATATTCTGATGCTGGATAGCAAGGGTGTTATCCATGCCAGGCGCAATGACCTGAACCAATACAAGGCAATGTTTGCTGTTGCAACGCCTTGTCGCACCCTGGATGATGCCATTGATGGCGCGGATGCCTTCCTGGGTGTTTCCGGTGCTAACCTTCTGTCTCCGGAACAGCTTGGGAAAATGGCTGAAAAACCGATCGTTTTTGCCTGTGCCAACCCCGATCCCGAGATTCGTCCTGAGCTGGCCAGGGAGGTTCGTTCTGATGTCATTATGGCTACCGGGCGCTCAGATTATCCGAATCAGGTAAATAATGTCCTTGGTTTTCCGTTTATCTTTCGGGGAGCATTGGACGTTCGTGCTTCTCGCATCAATGAAGCGATGAAAATTGCGGCCGTTAATGCCATCCGGGAGCTGGCAAAAGAACCTGTTCCGGACGTGGTTATGGATGCCTACGGTGGTGTTAAGCTGAGTTTTGGTCCGGACTATATTATTCCAAAGCCAACAGATTCCCGGCTGCTTGGCACGGTTTCTGCCGCTGTAGCCCGGGCTGCAGTTGACTCTGGCGTTGCCAGGGTGGAATACCCTGTCCATTACCCTTTGAGTTCGGTTCTGGATATTTGAGCAACGTCAAAAAAGATCTTCTGGTGAAAATTCCTGGTCCATCTCGCCAAGAGATGGCAGACCTTCGTCACTGTAATGTCGTGGGGCGTTTTCCTGGAGGAAAATTTCGAAAATAGCGTTGGGGTCTCCGGGCAGGGCAAGGTTTCCGGTTTCTGGTGAAATTTTCAGGGTGATCATCCCCTCCGGTTGAGCTGTTTTATACTCCGGCTTGCCATCCAGGGCGGTATGCATATAGTCAATCCAGATTGGCAGAGCTGCATTGGCTCCGTATTCCAGGCGCCCGAGTGTTGAGAAGTCGTCCATACCCACCCAGACTGCAGTCAGAATATCCGGGTTAAAGCCTACAAACCATGCATCTTTACTATCATTGGTGGTTCCGGTCTTGCCGGCGATATCCTGTCGTTTTAATTCCCGGGCCCGTCTGCCGGTGCCTTTCCAGATTACATCATTCAGAATGTCGTTCATGATGTAGTTAACCTGGGGTGACATAACGGATTTGGCGATGATCGGCTGATCGCCGGGTTCAGTGTGTGAAGTGTCTTCCTGAATCAGCATTTCCTCATGCTCTGGATCGCTGAAAAGGTGGCTCTGTCCCTGAATCTCCATGGTGTCTTGATTCAGGCTGGCAACACAGCTTTCATTGCAGGCAATGGCTGCCCTGGCGGCAAAAATGAGTTCATCGGTGGTTTCGATGCGCTGGATCAGCCAGGGCTCAATGCGGAAACCGCCATTGGCCAAAACTGCATAGCCAGAAGCCAGCTCAAGGGGGGTCATGGAGACATTGCCCAGAGCGAGTGACAGGTCACGGCTCAAAGACTCTTCCTTGAAGCCCAACTGCTTGAGATAGTTAACTGTTTTGCTGATACCCAACTGACGCAAAACACGGATAGATACAAGGTTTCTTGAGCGATAGAGACCTTCACGCAGACGCATGGGGCCATTAAACTTCATATTGTCATTATTTGGC
>NZ_JAHHPO010001081.1 GCF_024606365.1 Endozoicomonas sp. ONNA2 | reverse complement strand
TAGCTAAATATCCTATTATCGGGATGATCGTTCGACCGATTCTGTCGCCCTGGCAGGGAGACCTTAATTACCTGTTTCTGTCCGGAGATTCATCAAGTCAAGAGTTAGCATTACTAACCGACCTGTTAGTTTTTTATGGAAAAATAAATCGTTAAATGTACTAACAAACAGAAGGGAATGTTTTATCCATTGCCTATCTAAAATTCCACCGTGCTATTTGAACACATGCAATCAAGACAAGGAGGGTCCTATGATCAGCAAAACTGATTCCTCAAAGCCAACAGCACCGGGTCAAACATACCTGCAAACTGATACAACAGAAGCGACAGTACCGCAATCTAAAGATAATATTGATGGCTCCGAAAGCCGGACCCCAGTCAAGCCAATCTCTCACAGGGCGGTATCCCATCCTGAGGAAACTTCAGGGCTTGCAGCATCCGACACGTTCAAGCCAACGACGTCTTCACAGGAATCAACAGCGCTTGACAACATGGAGTCACCATGTGGAGCAGATGAAATTACCATTAATGATCCGGAGTTTAACCAACCACCCGGCAAAATAAAAAAGCTTGCCCTGGCGATTAAAATCTTTTCTAAAAGTTTCAAGACCATATACCAAGTCAATCATCCAGAGACGGATCGGAGCCAAATGGTTGAGAGAATACGCAGCAAGGTTTATACCGTGGCCTGTCTATTGTCAAACCCCCTGAACTATCTGCAAGCCTCTGCCTTATCGGCTGCAGTTTGTATTGGTGGTTTTATTCTTCTTTCAACTGTATCAGAGGGGGCTTTAGCGGTTGTTTTGGCCGCACCTGTCATTACAATTATCGGTTTTGCCATTGGCCTCGGGGCTTATTTTCTTGGCAGTTTTCTCTTCCACAAAGCCTCTGACTTTATTACTTCAGCAGTGTCAGCGATAGTGGATACCCGCGAAAAATCAACCGAGACAACCACTCTTACTTTACCGAAAGACAGGTTCCTGAATAAGTACCAAAGAATGGAGGAGTCGCTCTTATCATTGCGAACAAAGCTCTTTGCGGCAGAGTGCGCAGATATTAATTACCGCATAAGATTCTTTAAAAAATATGGTTCAAAAGATAAATTAGAAGCTGAGACTCAAAAACTCGTCGATCTGGATGAAGCCAGAAGAAAGGCCGGTATTCCGGACCCCTGCACAAAATTGCTTGAATCTTTACAGTATCTCTGCCTGAGAGATGAATATGGGTGCAATACCGAGAAACTCAAAGAGGCCATCCATAAAACCGAAGATTGGCTTAACAGGGCAGCAAAACAGAAAGAGCTGCTCACTGAAGAACGCCGGAAACTAGAGGAACTGTACAATGAGGGTACTCAACCTATTGGCGGAGGTTTAGACATAGACCCGAAATTCTGGGTTTCTGCGTAATTCTCCTTTAACAAAAATTAATACCAATTCCACCTACTATTACTCGTCATTCCGCCTTGCCCAGCAGTTCAAAATGACTTGCTCGATATCATATTTAGAAAGCGGAATTGGTATAACTACTCCCTGTTTCTGTCCGGAGATTCATCACCTCCGGATTGATTAACAAAACTCTCAAAGAAGCAGCTTGCGAATATCGGTCAACAATTCACCCAGCATTGTCGTGAAACGTGCCGCATCCGCACCGTTGATGGCTCTGTGATCATAAGACAGTGACAACGGTAACATCAGCTTCGGATCAAAGTCCTTGCCATTCCACACTGGTTTCATGGCAGCCCTGGACAGACCAAGAATGGCGACTTCCGGGGCATTGACGATCGGCGTAAATGCCGTACCACCGATAGAACCCAGGCTGGAGATGGTAAAGCAGCCACCCTGCATCTCATCAGGCTTCAGCTTCTTGTCACGGGCCTTGCCAGCCAGCTCGATGCATTCAGCCGACAGTTGCCACAGGCTCTTGTGATCCACGTTCCTGATCACCGGCACCAGCAGACCGTCAGGCGTATCAACCGCGACACCAATGTTGATGTACTTCTTGTAGATCAGCATTTCACCGTCCGGGCTCAGGGAAGCGCAGAACTGTGGCAGCTCTTTCAACACGCAAGCAACGGCTTTCAAAATAAACGGCAGTGGTGTCAGTTTGGTACCACGGGCCTCGGCCATGGCTTTCTGGGCCTTGCGGAACGCTTCCAGTTCAGTAATGTCACACTCATCAAACTGGGTAACGTGTGGCACATTCAGCCAGGAGCGCTGGAAGTTCTGGGCCGCCACTTTGCGCAAGCGATTCAGGGCAACCTTCTCGATGTCACCCCACTTGCTGAAGTCGATCTCTGGCATGGCTGGTATACCCAAGCCAGAAGCGACACCCTGAGCCCTTTGAGCCTTGTCAGTGAGACGCATCTTGACGTACTGCTGCACGTCCTCTTTCAAAATGCGACGACGGGGGCCACTGCCGGTCACTTCACCAAGATCAACACCGAACTCACGGGCAAGCTTGCGCACCGCAGGACCGGCATGAAACTTGCCCTTGACACGCTCAAGCTCCACCGGGTGTGCATGTGGTGGTGCACGGGACACAGTCTCCTGCTGCGGTGGAGCAGCGGCTGGCGGAGCAGGGCTGGCAGCAGGTGCTTCAGCACCACCAGACACGACAATATCCAGAATCAGATCACCCTGGCTAAGGGTATCGCCCTCTTTGACCATGATGGCTTGCACGACACCGGCAAACGGTGAAGGTACTTCCATGGTCGCCTTGTCAGATTCCAGTACGATCAGTGACGCTTCTTCTTCTATCTGATCACCGACGCTGACACAGACCTCAATCACGGGAACGTTCTTCGCACCAATATCCGGTACTGTTACCTGCTCCAGGCGAGGTCCGGACGTTGGAACCGCCGGGGTAACGGCAACAGGCTCTGGAGTTGCGGCTGAAACCGGCGCAGGCGTTGCAGCGACAGCCCCGCCGCCATTGACTTCAACGTCAATCACCAGGTCACCCTGGCTCAGGGCGTCGCCTTCCTTGACGTGAATGGCGCTCACCACCCCTGCTAACGGGGATGGCACTTCCATGGTCGCCTTGTCGGACTCCAGGACAATCAATGAGTCTTCCGGGGCAACGGTGTCCCCAACCTTCACACACACTTCAATAACCGGCACATTTTCAGCACCGATATCGGGTACATGCACCGACTCAATCCGGGAAGCTTCAACCGGGGCTGCTGCCACGGGGGCTTCTGCTGGCTGCCGACTGTCTGCTGGAGGCTGTTCAACATCAGTGGTTGCAACAGCAGTGGTTACAGCAGCCATCTTGACCATTGGCGCACCTTCGCTGACATTGTCACCCACCGTCAGCAGCACTTCTGTCACCACGCCATCCCGTGGTGCCGGGACCTCCATGGTGGCCTTGTCAGACTCCAGGACGATCAGGGAGTCTTCTGCCGATACAGTATCACCGGGCTTCACGCAGATTTCGATGACTTCTGCCTCACCACTGCCGATATCCGGAACCTTGATGGTTTCGTCACTCATTCCTCATACCTTCTCTTCAGTTCCAGACTCAGCAATACAGAGGGTTAGCTCTGGTTGGGTCAATATCAAACTTCCTGATGGCCTCACTGACCACAGAGGCCTCCAGCTCACCATCCTGAACCAGCGCATACAGGGCAGCCACCACGATGAAGTAACGGTCTACCTCGAAGAAGCGGCGCAGCTGTTCCCGGGTATCAGAGCGGCCAAATCCATCGGTGCCCAGCGAAATGAAGGTTGCCGGCACGAACTCGCGGATCTGGTTGGCGTACTGGCGCATATAGTCAGTCGCGGCAATCACCGGACCCTTGCGGCCAGACAGCTGCTGCTCAACCCAGCTGACTTTCTTTTCAGCTTCAGGGTTCAGCATGTTGTAACGCCTGGCGCCCTGACCATCACGGGCCAGCTCGTTAAAGCTGGTGGCACTCCAGATATCTGATTCAACATCGAACTCATCACGCAGGATACCGGCAGCAGCACGCACTTCCTCAAGGATAGTGCCACAACCCATCAGCTGAACTGTGAGCCCCTGGTTGCGGCCGTTTTCTTCCAGGTTGTAAAGCCCCCTGATGATGCCTTCGATCACTTCAGGGCCTTCCGGCAGGGCTGGCTGACGGTAGTTTTCATTCATGGCGGTGATGTAGTACCAGACGTTGTCACCACTGCCATACATACGTTGCAAACCGTTCTGGATAATCACCGCCATTTCGTAGCCGTAGGTCGGGTCATAGCTGATGCAGTTCGGTACCGTAGATGCCAGAATATGGCTGTGACCGTCCTGATGTTGCAAACCTTCACCGTTCAGTGTGGTACGTCCCGCCGTAGCACCAATGAGGAAACCACGGGCCTGGATATCACCCGCTGCCCAGGCCAGATCACCTGTACGCTGGAAACCAAACATGGAATAGAACGCATAGAACGGAATCATCGGCACGTTGTGACTGCTGTAAGAGGTTGCGGCAGCCATCCAGGCGGCGTGGGCACCGGCTTCATTAATACCCGCCTCCAGAATCTGCCCCTGCCTGGATTCCTTGTAGAACATCACCTGGTCAGAGTCCACCGGTTCATAATTCTGGCCTTCCGCAGAGTAGATACCCAGCTGACGGAACATCCCTTCCATACCAAAAGTACGGGCTTCATCAGGAATAATCGGCACGATACGCTGGCCAAGGCTCTTGTCCTTGGCCAGCGCACTCAGAATACGGACATAAGCCATCGTCGTGGAGATCTCGCGCTCGCCACTGCCCCGGGTCACCGCTTCAAAGGCATCAAGGCCGGGAATTTCGAGCTTGATGTCAGTCTCGACGCGGCGCTCGGGAATAAAACCACCGAGCTTTTCACGACGCTTGCGCATGTACTTCATTTCCGGGCTGTCAGCGTCCGGCTTGAAGTAAGGCAGGGTCTCGATATCTTCGTCCTTGATTGGCAGATCAAAGCGGTCCCGGAAGTGCTTCAGGTCATCAACCGGCAGCTTCTTGACGTTGTGGCTGACGTTGGCTGCTTCACCGGTGGTACCGGTACCGTAGCCCTTGACCGTCTTGGCAAGGATAATGGTCGGCTGGCCATGATGGTTAACCGCCTCGTGGTAGGCAGCGAAGACTTTGTACGGATCATGGCCACCCCGGTTCAAACGCCAGATATCGTCATCCGACAGATGTTCAACCAGCTTCAGGGCTTCGGGGTCGCGGCCAAAGAAGTGCTCCCGGGTCCAGGCGCCACCTTTCGCCTTGCAGTTCTGGTAATCACCATCCACGGCCTTGTCCATTACTTCCTGCAGCTTGCCATGTTTGTCCTGGGCCAGCAGCGGGTCCCAGTGACGGCCCCAGACGACCTTGATGACATTCCAGCCAGCACCGCGGAAAATGCCTTCCAGCTCCTGGATGATCTTACCGTTACCACGCACCGGGCCATCCAGACGCTGCAGGTTACAGTTGACCACGAAGATCAGGTTATCCAGATTTTCACGACCGGCCAGGGAGATAGCACCGAGAGATTCCGGCTCATCCATCTCACCATCCCCCAAAAATGCCCAGACCTTACGGTTCTGATTCGGGGACATGCCACGGTTAATCAGGTACTTCATAAAGTGAGCCTGATAGATCGCCTGCAAAGGGCCGAGCCCCATGGATACCGTCGGAAACTGCCAGAAGTCAGGCATCAATTTGGGGTGGGGGTAGGAAGAAAGGCCGTTGCCATCCACTTCCTGACGGAAATTATCCAGCTGGCTTTCGTCCAGACGACCTTCCAGAAAGGCCCGGGAATAGATACCGGGGGATACGTGACCCTGGTAGTAAATCAGATCGCCTTCACGATCACTGCCCTGGCCGTGGAAGAAGTAGTTATAGCCGATGTCATACAAAGTGGCACTGGAAGCGAAGGAAGAGATATGGCCACCCAGGCTGCTGTCCTTGCGGTTGGCACGCATCACCATGGCGAGGGCATTCCAGCGGACCAGGGAGCGAATACGGCGCTCCATAAACAGGTCGCCGGGCATACGGGCTTCTTTATCTGGGGGTATTGTATTGCGATAGGGCGTGGTAATGGCGTAAGGCAGCTGCGTACCCTTGGCACGGGCATGCTGGGAAAGCCGGGTCAGCAGAAAATGCGCACGGTCTTCACCTTCCTGTTCCAGAACGGAATCCAGTGCCTCCAGCCATTCCCTGGTTTCTATAGGGTCGATATCATGCATACAAATCGGCTCCGGTTAGTATCTTACTTTAATCAACATAATTAACCGCAATATTTCAAAGAGTTTCAAAGTATTGGTGCACAAAATCCAGTCACCGTTCTGATTCTTTTGCCGTGCGAAATATTTTGCTTAACCATTTTTCATCCCTGGGGATGGCGCACAATACTTTTCTGCGCCACGGGCGTTTGTGCATTTAGTCGCCCTTTTCATATCCAGTCGTATCCAGTTGCCCATTTGACTCAAATGGGCCTTGCAAACGTCGGCATCGTAATGGAGGCAATTCTGCCTTAACTACCCTACCCTCTACAAGTGTCCGATTTCCTGTAGCCACGTCCCCCCCTGCACTCATCCCATGCATCAATGTTGCGGTGGTTGTTCCGTCGCCGTTGTTGCAGGGGTTGGTAAATACCTCCTTCGAGAGGCTGTCCGGGAAAATGTTGCCGCCCGCTGCCCGCAAAAGCACAAGTGATTCCAGCTTTTCGGGAAGCAGGCGGCGGGTAGCGTCCAGGAGGCTGTCCGAGAATAGCGCCCGACTGGGCGTCCCCGTAGCGAGGA